>JAUNNW010000054.1 GCA_030531285.1 Synergistaceae bacterium
GCTCAAAAAACAGACGGTTTGCGACGCGCTGTCACGCATAGGCGGCATTGAAAATCCGCCGGTATCAGAATGTGTCCCGTCCCCGTCCGAATGGCGTTACAGAAACAAAGCAGCAGTTCCGGTTCAGAAAAATTTCAAAAGCAGACTGACTCTCGGTTTCTACAAAAAGCGAAGCCACGACGTTGTGGAATTCAGGCAGTGTCCCGTTTTGTTTTCGGAAATGGAAACGGAAATCCTTGCCCTTAAAAAATTCCTTGAGGAGAAAAAAATTAACGGCTACGACGAAAAACAGCCGAAAAACGGCGGAAATTTCCTGCGGCACCTTGTGCTGCGCTTTGCGAAATTCAGCGGGGAATCAGCAGGCTGCATGGTTGTAAATCGTCTGCCGGAAGAAAAAGAAAAGGCGGTGCTTGCCGAAATCAGCCGAGTGTCGCGTCTGGATGGACTTCTGCTCAACAAAAACGATGCTCCCGGTAATTTTATCTGGGGCGGCGTATTCAGAAGACTTTTCGGCTGTTCCGTGCTGACGGAAAGACTCGGCGGATTCAAATTTGCATCTGAAATATCCTCGTTCTTTCAAATCAACACGGAACAGGCACTGAACCTCTGCAAATATGCGGCTGAAAAAGCGCGGGAGTGCGGCGCTGAAAACATTCTTGAGCTGTACGCCGGTATCGGAACCCTAACCTGTTTTCTTGCTGAAAAAGCGAAAAAAGTTACCGCGGTTGAAAGCTGGCGCGCCGCGTCAAAATACATCGCGGTCAACGCGGAAACCAACGGTTTTGACAACATAAGGGTATTTGAAGACAGCGCTGAAAAAGTATCGCAGGAATTGTCCGGCGAAAGCTTTGATACGGTTGTACTTGACCCGCCGAGAACCGGCTGCGGCAAAAGCGTGCTGGACGCAATTCTTAAAATATCACCCCGCAGTGTGATTTACGTGTCCTGCAACCCCGCAACGCTTGCCCGTGACTGTAAAACGCTGCTTGAAAACGGAGTTTACGAACTGAAATCTGCCCAGCCGTTTGACATGTTTCCGCAGACGGGGCACGTGGAAACTGTAGCAGTGCTAAAACGTGGGATGTAGATGCATTGACATTGTACTGCTATTTGCTGTTTGGATTTATATTTATAATGTGTCATTGTTAAACTATCAGGAGAAATATATATAGGAGTGATTAATTTGGCATACGGAAAAACAATAGAATTATTTTTGGTAAATGGAACTGCTAATAGTTTAGTTATAGCGGAATTGTCAAATTGGAATGGCAAAGCTATCAAAATACCGCGTATGGAAATTGCTAAATCAAATAGAGGTGACCTGACAAGTGCAGGTGTTTATTTTCTATTTTGTAAAGCAGATGATACTGGAAAAGATGCTGTGTACATTGGAGAAGCTGAAAATGTTAAAGAACGTCTTGTACAGCATTTACGTGATTATCAAGCTGATAAAGAAAAGTATTACTGGACAACCGCAATAATTTTTATTGGAAACGAACTTAATAAGACACTTATTAGATACTTGGAAAATAAATTAGTTGAACTTGCAAATAGCAGTAAAAGGTATATTGTCCTTACCAAGAATACATATCGCAATACCGTAATCAAAGAATCTCAAATTGCAGCCATGGAAGAGTTTATAGATAATATAAAAGTTCTAATTAATGCACTAGGCTACAAGGTTTTAGAACCATTGGTTATACACAATTCTCAGTCAACAGATGACGAAATTCTTTTTATTGATACGAAAACTGTCACTGCTAAAGGTAAGATAACATCTGAAGGTTTTGTCGTTCTAGAAGGAAGTGATGTGAGCGAAAAAATTGCTGATAAATCGTTAAGTGATGGTATGCGTGCGTTACGGCAGAAACTTTTTGAGAATGGAAAAGTTCAAAATTTTCATACAACTGAAGATTTGCTGTTTTCAAGTTCATCTGCAGCTGCAGATTTTCTATTAGGCTATAATGTTAGTGGTCCAAAGACGTGGAAAAATAAAAATGGGGTGTCATTGAAAGAAATTGACAACTCGAACAATTGAATGCAGTAAAAATAGTTAAAGTGATTTTCATTTGAAAAATAAATATTAGCAGTTTATCCCGTATGGCAAATTTAATAACAACGGTCAGAATTTTATGCAGCCTCTCAATACTGTTTTGCAAGGTGTCTTCTCCGGCTTTTTATACCTTGTATTTAATTTGCGGCATTTCTGATATTCTTGACGGTGCAATAGCGCGGAAAAGCCACACAGCATCAGAATTTGGCGCAAAGTTCGATACTTTTGCAGATGTCGTGTTTGCGGTGTTTTGCATGGTAAAAATCTTGCCTGTGCTTGAGCTGCCAAGTTATGTATGGGTTGCAGTTGTTATTGTTGCGCTTATAAAAATCAGCAATATTATTGTTCATTTTTGTAATTACCATGAACTTGCGGCTGTGCATACGCGGCTTAATAAATTGTCAGGCTTCCTGTTGTTCGTTTTTCCGTTTACAGTGAATTTAATTGATGTTAAATACAGTTCCGGAGTACTTTGTACGCTTACGCTGATTGCAGCGGTACAGGAAGGGCGTTATATTAGAATTTAGTCCGGAAGCTGTTAATAACAACACACAGGAGAAATGTCTCTCCTGTGTTTTTTGTTTAATCAAGTGTTTTCTTTGAACCGAGTCTGCTTTTAAAATCCTGATATCCGAAATCCGTCAGTCTTCTAAGTTCCCCTAACTCGGTCAATAACCAAATGTCAGGAAGCGGCATACCGTTGAAAGTGTTGTTTTTGCAGGTCGTGTAAATTGCCATATCGCCAAAGGTCAGCAGCTGACCTTCTTTAAGAGGCTCGTCAAAGCTGTAATCGCCTATTATGTCACCTGTCAGGCAGGTCGGACCGCCCAAACGGTAACTGAAAGCCTTTTCTTCTGCCTCTCCTGCGCCGTAAAGCGGCGGGCGGTAGGGCATTTCTATAACGTCAGGCGTGTGGCAGGCTGCGCTCATGTCAAGTATCGCCGACTGCGTTTTTCCGTTTTTCGGCAGGTCAAGCACGCGCGCAACAAGATATCCGGCGTTCAGTGCCCATGCCTCGCCGGGCTCAAGATAAACGTCAACGTTCCATTTTTCCTGTGCGTATTCTATGCAGCGTTCAAGTCTTGGAATATTGTATCCGGGGCGGGTAACGTGGTGTCCTCCTCCGAAATTCAGCCATTTCATGCGGGGAAGTACGTTGCCGAACTTTTCTTCAACGGCATTCAGAGTTATTTCAAGCGCGTCGGAATCCTGCTCGCACAAAGTATGGAAATGAAGACCGTCAAGCAATGCGCAGGACTCGTCCGTCATTTCGGAATCCCACTGCTGTCTGGTTGTTCCAAGACGGCTGCCTGAAGCGCAGGGGTCGTATATTTCATGTCCTGCCTGAGTGGAGCATTCGGGATTGATGCGCAGCCCGACAAATTTTCCCGCCTTTTTTGCTGCATCGCCGAATTTTTTCAGCTGCTGCGGGGAATTAAATACAACATGGTCCGCATACCCCAGCAGCTCGTCAAAATCCTGTTCCCTGTACGCTGCGCAGTAAACGTGCACCTCTTTGCCGGGCATATTTTCCGCGCCTAAACGTGCTTCGAACAACCCGCTTGCTTCCGTGCCTGTCAGATAAGGAGAAAGCAGCGGGTAAAGGTCGTAATTGGAAAACGCTTTCTGCGCAAGCAGAAACTTTGCGCCGGTGCGCTGCGCTGTGCCGGAAATGATCTTTCCGTTGCGGCGCAGCTGAGCCTCGTCCAAAACATACGCCGGCGTCGGAAGCTTTGCAAACAGCTTCGCGGGGTCTTTGCCGCCGAGCGCTGCAAACGGTGCGCGCGTTTCCTGTCCTGCCATCAGTCAACCAAAGCGGGAGCGTGATTTTCACTGCGCGGCAGACCGTATTTGTCCAGCGCGTCAAGGAACGGATCAGGATCGAATTCTTCCACGGTATGTACTCCGGCTGTTGTCCATTTGCCCGTAAGCATCATCAAAGCCCCGCACATTGCCGGAACGCCGGTGGTATAAGAAATTGCCTGCGAACCGACTTCGCGGTAACATTCCTGATGGTCGCATACGTTGTAAATATAATACCTCTTGTCCCTGCCGTCTTTCTTTCCCGTGAAAATACAGCCGATATTGGTCTTGCCGTGTGTACGGGGACCGAGGCTGGCAGGATCGGGCAGAAGGGCTTTGAGGAACTGAATGGGAACAATTTCCTTCCCTTCGAATGTTATCGGAGCAGTGGATAGCATACCGACATTCTCCAGACATTTCATATGCGTCAGATAGCTCTGACCGAAAGTCATAAAGAAACGTATGCGCTGCACTTCCGGAATATTCAGGGCGATTGATTCGATCTCCTCGTGGTGGAGCAGATACATATCCTTCTGTCCTACCTGATCGAAAATATATTCGCGTTTTACGGACATTGCCGGAATTTCTATCCAATGGCCGTTTTCCCAGTAACTTCCGGGTGCGCTGACTTCGCGGAGATTTATTTCAGGATTGAAATTTGTAGCAAAGGGATAGCCGTGGTCCCCTCCGTTGCAGTCGAGAATATCAATCGTATCAATAGAGTCGAACTCATGTTTTTTTGCGTAGGCGCAGTATGCCTGTGTTACTCCCGGGTCAAAACCGCAGCCGAGCAGGGCGGTAAGCCCTGCCTTTTCAAACCTTTCGCGGTATGCCCACTGCCAGGAATAATCAAAGTAAGCTGAAAACCCCGCGTCTTTGCAGCGCTTTTCATATATGGCGCGCCATTCGGGATCATCTGTGTTTTCCGGCTCGTAATTGGCGGTATCCATATAATTGACGCCGCATATCAGGCAGGCGTCCATAATAGTTAAATCCTGATAGGGAAGCGCGATATTCATAACAAGATCCGGCTTATAGCTGCGGATAAGCTCAACAAGCTCGTCCACGTTATCTGCGTTGACGTGTGCCGTGGTAATTTTTGTAGAAGTCTTCGGTGCCAGTTTTTCAGCCAGAGCGTCACATTTTGACTTAGTGCGCGAAGCAATGCACAACTCGGTGAACACCTCACTGACCTGACAACACTTGGAAACGGCAACGGACGCGACGCCGCCGCAGCCGACAACTAAAACTCTGCTCATTCTAACGACTCCTTTTATATTGAATTGATTTGCTGCTGTTTATTCAACAGTGCCAGCAGAAATTCCCTCAAAACCTTGCAGGCGGCTGCGGTAGACGCTCCCGACTGATCCAGCATTGGAGCAAGCTCATTTATGTCAGCGCCGGCAATATTGCACGGAGCAACAGTCCGCAGAGCGTCCAAAAGCTGCAGAAAAGTTATGCCGCCCGCCTCCGGGGTTCCCGTGCCCGGGAAAATCGAAGGATCAAGACAGTCAAGGTCAACTGTGACATAGACCGGCGTGTTGTCCTTTTTAAGCGCAGCTGCCGTATCTTTCAGCCCGTCCAAATTCAGAGGATGCATATCAGTGTGTGCTTCGGCAAAACGAAATTCGTCACGTTCGCCGCTTCGTATGCAGAACTGATGAATTCGACCGTCTCCCAAAATATCGTGGCACCGGCGCATAACGCAGGCATGGCTGAGCTTTGTGCCGAGATAATCATCGCGCAGGTCTGCGTGGGCATCAAAATGAATTATATGCAGATCGGGATAATGTTTATGCACCGCGCGCACGCTGCCCAGCGTCACGAGATGTTCGCCGCCTATTAAAAAAGGCAGTTTCCCGTCTTCAAGAATGGTTTGTGCTCTGGTTTCAATATCTGCAAGCGCGCTTTCCGTACTGCCGAAACTCAGCTCCAAATCCCCGCTGTCAAACACGGCAAAATCGGTTAGATCAGCGTCCTGATACGGGCTGTAAGTTTCCAGACCAAAACTCTCGTGGCGTATTGCGGCAGAGCCGAACCTTGCGCCCGGACGGAATGACGTTGTAGAATCAAACGGTGCGCCGAAAAGGACAATCCCTGCTTCCTCGTAACTGCTTTTGCAGCCTATAAAAGTTTCGATATTAGGCTTCAGGCTCACCTGTTCTCAACCTCCAAAAGCATATCCTCAAGAAAAGACGGAAGGGCGAACGCGCCGACGTGCAGGCGCGGCGTATAATAACGCGTATGCAGATTCAGCGCCAGCCAGCTCTTTTGATCCGCATCATCAATGGGATGATATTTTTTACTTGCAAATCCGAAAAGCCAATATCCTGCTGCATAGGTCGGAATATGAGCCTGATACACCTTGCTGATCGGGAACGTCTCGACGATGCGTTTGTGGCTGCGTTGCATTGCCTCAGCGTCATGAGCATAGAACGGGCTGCCCTGCTGATTCACCATAATACCGTCATCTTTCAGGGCATTATAGCAGCTTCCGTAAAATTCACGCGTAAAAAGTCCCTCCGCAGGACCGAACGGATCTGTGGAATCCACTATTATAAGATCGTACTCTGCCTCGCAGCGCCGGATAAAACGGAGTGCGTTTTCAAAAAAGATATGAACTCTCCTGTCATCCATTCTACAGGCATTTCCCGGCAGAAACTCGCGGCAAGCCTCCACAACCTGCGGATCCATCTCCACAAGATCTATGCGCTTTACCCGGTCATAGCGCGTCAGCTCGCGCACAACCCCGCCGTCGCCGGCTCCGATTACCAGAATATCCCGAATTCCTTTATGAACCGCCATAGGGACGTGCGTAATCATTTCATCGTAAATAAACTCATCGCGCTCCGTCAGCTGCACATTGCCGTTAAGAGCGAGAACGCGTCCGTACTCCGGCGTTTCAAAAATATCAATCTGCTGATAATCGCTCTTCTTGGCATACAAATGCCGTGTAACGCGAATTGAATGTTTAACGTCCTTGGTATGATATTCACTAAACCACATTTCCATAATAATTTCTCCTATTTCAGCACGTTCAGCCGCGTAATTGAAGAATCTTCCGGCCCCGTCATGCTGCAGCCTTTGCTTTTTGCATATTCGATATAATCCAGTATTTCTCCTGTAATTCTTTCACCCGGTGCAAGAACGGGAATTCCCGGGGGATAGCACATGACAAACTCGCTGCATATCAAACCCTCTGTTTCACGCAGCGGAAGGCTTATCTTTTCGGCATAAAAAGCCTCCTGCGGGGACATAAGCACGATAGGGTCAATATATTCCTGAGAAAGCATACCTGTTGCGTCCTTCTGAAAGCGGCGGCGGATTTCTGCCAGTGCGCTGACGAGGCGTTCCACCTCCTGAGAGCGGTCGCCGATTGAAAGATACGCAAGAATATTGCCGATATCGCCGAACTCAATCTGAATATCGTACTCGTCGCGGAGAAGGTCGTAGACCTCGATACCGGCGAGCCCTATATCAAGAGTATGCACGGAAAGCTTTGTCGCATCGAAATCAAAAACGGAATCACCGTTTCTAAGCTCACTGCCGAACGCGTAATAGCCGCCGATCGCATTTATCTCCTCGCGGGCGTACTCCGCCATATCCGCAACCTGGTGAAACACTGCATTGCCGCGCAAAGCGAGATTGCGGCGGGAAATGTCAAGACTGCTCATCAGCAGATAACTGCCTGACGTTGTCTGCGTGAGATTGATAATCTGCCGCACGTAGCCCTCATTAACATTGGGACCTGTCAGCAGCAGACTTGACTGTGTCAGGCTGCCTCCGCTCTTGTGCATGGACACCGACGACATATCGGCGCCGGCTTCCATCGCGGACACGGGCAAACCGTTCCCGAAATAAAAATGCGTGCCGTGTGCCTCGTCAGCAAGGCAAAGCATACCTGCTTCATGCGCCATTTTTACAACTGCGCGGATATTTGAACAAATGCCGTAATAAGTTGGATTATTCACAAGAACCGCGACAGCGTTTGGATGCTCCCTTATCGCTTTTTGCAGAGATTCCTGCGTCATACCGAGCGAGATGCCGAGCCTGTGATCTACGTCAGGATTTACGTACACAGGCACAGCCCCGCTGAGAACAAGGGCATTGATTACGCTGCGGTGGACGTTTCGTGGCAAAATGATTTCATCACCGCGTTTACAGACGGTAAGTATCATTGCCTGAACGGAACTTGTGGTTCCGCCCACCATCAAAAATGCGTTGGAAGCTCCGAACGCTTCGGCTGCCAGCTCTTCCGCCTCCCTGATAACCGAAACCGGATGACAAAGATTATCCAGCGGCTTCATGCTGTTGACGTCAACCTCCAAGCATTGCTGCCCCAAAAAAGCGGTCAGCTCGGGGTTGCCTCTGCCGTGCTTATGTCCGGGCACGTCAAACGGTACCACACGCATATTGCGGAACTGCTGCAAAGCTGTAAAAATCGGTGCACGCTTCTGATCCAAACGAGTATTGCCCATGGTCTCTCCCTCTGTAAATCACAAAAACGCAGTCTGTGCAAGGCACAAACTGCGCGGCATAACTGCAGAAAACACCCGATGGGTTAGCAATGAGGCTTCTGCCGTATTCTACGGGATTATCAGAGTCTATACAGTAAAAACTTTTAACACTCTTATTGACCGTTTCACAAGTTTGTGCTTTTAACACTGTTTTTAAATAAACAACTCATAAAATCTACGCACTCAGCGCAAACAGCGGGGCAGCTGCCGCACTATCTGCGGTGCCTCGCTCAAAACAGGAGCCGGTCAACAAAAACGCGTGAATAGATGCTCGTCGATAATCCGTATCAATCTCCCGTTTCCGAAATTATCCTACTACGCGTTACAGCTTTTGTCAATTGTAGTATAATCTATCTTATCATACGTTCGAATTGTTTTTCTTTAAGCGGAGAAACTGCTCTGCGGCTGCAAACTGACGCTTAAAAAGGTAAAAAACCGGACATTGAAACAAAAAAAC
>JAUNNW010000055.1 GCA_030531285.1 Synergistaceae bacterium
TAATTTTGTCTTTGGCTGTCTGCATATTCAGAATTTTGCGCTATAATAGTTTCCTTGAAGGAGCAGACTATGGACAACAACAGTTGGATTGCAAAAATTACCATGAACGGTCAGACCGTTTGCGCTCAGATTTTTGATAACGAGCGCACTGCTGTTGCTTTTATTCAGCGCACCTCTCTTGCGCTGAAAGATAAATGCGAGATGAAACTTCTCTACCATACCATCCATATAACCGAAGAAACGACAGAAAACTATCCTCAGCATTTTCCCCTCAGCTCCAGAAAAAGAGACATCGTAATTATTGAAGCTGATTTTAGGGACAAGCTCTAATAGAAATACTCAGCCGTATACCTCTTTTCGGTTCTCTTGCAAACGCAGGCATGATTACTGCCGGCGGTCTGCTCGGTTTGGCGACAAAAAGAAAACTCAATTTTCGTATAATCACTCAAATTTCGCAGAAAAACACCTTAAAAATCAGGAAAACGACACAGATGGCATCCCAAAGTGCCGTTGTTTGCCTTTCATTTCTGATTGGTCATTGCTTAATATCTTTCGTCAAACACTCTCTGCGTTTTCTTTTCGCTGCGCGGGAGCGTTCCCATAGACACAATCTGCGGCTCAACGATTATTCCAAGCACTGATTTGCAAAGACGGATGACTTGTTCTTCCAGCTGTCTTGAGTTCTGTTCTTCTTTCATTTCAGCCTGAACTATCATTTTGTCGCGAAGCTCAATATTTTTGAGTATTATCCTGTATTCGCTGCCAAGTCCCGGTATCTGTTTCAGCACGTTTTCAACCTGCGCAGGGAAGATGTTGGTTCCCTTGATTTTGAACATATCATCGCTTCTGCCTTTTATCCTGTCTATTCTCGGATAGGGCAGCCCGCATTTGCATTTGCCGGGGATAAAGCGTGTGATGTCGTGAGTGCGGTAACGAATAAGAGGCTCTGCCTGCCGTCTGAAGGTCGTGCAGACAAGCTCTCCTTCTTCGCCTTCCGGCAGCACTTTGCCTGTTTTCGGGTCTATTATTTCAAAGTAGACGCAGTCGTCAAACACGTGCATTCCGCAGTGTTCCCCGCAGTCTATGCCTATGCCGGGCCCGTAGATTTCAGTGAGTCCGTATATGTCGTAAAATTCTATACCGAGTGATTCGTAGATGCGTTCGCGGATTTTATCGCCCCAGCGTTCGGAACCGAATATTCCTTTTTTGAGGCTGATTTTGCTGCGAAGCCTGCGTTTGTCAACTTCTTCCGCCAGCACCAGCGCATAGGACGAGGTGCAGCAGATTACAGTTGTGCCGAGGTCCTGCATAAACTGAAGCTGTTTTTCGGTCTGTCCCGCGCCGATGGGGATTGAGAGCGCCCCGCGGTGTTCCGCTCCGTTGAGGAAGCCGAGCCCTGCCGTCCAGAGTCCGAAGCCCGGGGTTATCTGAACAACATCGTGCTTTGTAATTCCGGCTATTTCGTAGCAGCGGCTGAACATTTGTGCCCAATCTTTGATGTCCTGCGCGGTATAGGGCATTATTATCGGCATGCCGGTAGTGCCTGATGATGAATGAATGCGAACAACGTCTTCCATTGGCACAGCGCAGGCATCAAGCGGATATGCGTCGCGAAGGTCGTTTTTGTCGGTGAACGGAAGGCTTTCAAAGTCTTCTTTTGTTTTCATTTTGTCGATGTCTATGCCTTCAAAAATCCGCCTGTACATCGGGCTTTTTTCCTGCACGCATTTTGCGGCTTCAAGGCATTGCTGTATTGTGTTTTCCACGTTGTTTTCCTCCTCTTGGCTGTTCTGTTCTAAACTCGTCTCTTGTTTCATCGGCAATTTTTATTTTTCTCGCCATCGAAGTCCTTCTTCAATACCGAGGTCAAACGCTTTTTCGTTCACTGCAAGCGTTTTTTCCCTGACTGATTTGCGGAGCGCGGCACGCATCTCGTCTTCGGTAAACGGAAGAAGTCCGGCGCCGGACGCCGCACCTATCATTACCACGTTGAGCGAGCGGGCGTTTCCTGCTTTCAGCGCAAGCGGCGTGCCTTCAACAAGCATTGCGCCGGGAACGCGTTTTTTCAGCAGTTCAAGATATTCGTCTTCAAGATATACGCCTTTTTTGAGCGCGACGTTTGTCGGAACGATTTTTTCCGCGTTGACAACCGCTTTTGCTTCCGGCGCAAGTTTTCCGAGTATGCGCGCTGCTTCGGAGAGTTCAAACCCAAGCAGCAGGTCTGCGCGGCCCTCCGGTATAACCGGCGACAGCTCTTTTGCGTCCATACGGACATGGCTTGACACCGAGCCTCCGCGCTGTGCCATGCCTATCGTTTCAGAGGTGCGGACAAAGAGTCCTCGTTCCATTGCGGCTGTCGAGAGTATTTTTGAAGCAAGCAGAGTTCCCTGTCCGCCTACCCCTACTATTATTATGCTTCTTTTCATCAGCGTGAAACCTCCTTTATCGCGCCGACAGGACAGATTCCGGCGCAGAGTCCGCAGCTTGTGCAGAGCGCTTCGTTGATTGCGGCTTTGCCGTTTTCGTCCGGCGTCATTGCGGGACAGCCTATTTCTTTTATACACTTGAGACAGCCTGTGCAGGCGCCGTTTACGCGGTGTGTGCTGACTGGTTTCGGCGCTTTGAATACACACGGGGCTTCCGTTATAACCGCCGCCGGACCGTCAAAGTTTTTCGCTCCGCGGATTGCCTCAACCGCCGCTTCAAAGTCAAACGGATTAACTTTTTTGACGTATTCCATTCCGCAGGCACGGAGCAGCATTTCAATATCCAGCGCTTTCGCCGGCTCACCCATTGCAGTAAAGCCCGTTCCCGGGTGCGGCTGGTGTCCGGTCATAGCCGTTGTGCGGTTGTCAAGCACGACAAGCGTGATTTTCGTTTTCTGATATACTGCGTTGATTATTCCCGTTATGCCTGAGGCAAAGAAAGATGAGTCACCAATGAAGGATATTGTTTTTATTCCTTCTTCGGCAAGCTGCAGTCCCTGCGCGATTGTTATGCCGGCTCCCATGCAGAGGCAGGTGTCTGTCGCGTTGAGCGGCGCCGCGTTGCCGAGCGTGTAGCAGCCTATGTCTCCGCAGTACACTGCTTTTTTCTCGTCCTTCATTGCAACTTTCGCCGCGTAGAAAGAGGCGCGGTGCGGACAGCCCGAACAGAGCACGGGCGGGCGGACGGGGAATTGCGGAGTTTCGGCAGGGGTTTCGGGCTGTTCTTCTATTCCGAGATATTTGAATATCGCGCGTTTTACGATTTCACAGCTGAATTCGCCGTTGCACGGCGTGTGTCCCGTGCGTTTGCCGAATATTTCAACGCGTCCCTGATTTATGAGGAGCAATCCTTCTTCAACTATCGGGTCAAGCTCTTCTATTACAAGTACAGAGTCAACCTTCAGGAAGAATTCTTCCGCTTTTTTCTCCGGCAGCGGATAGGGGGTGCCGACCTTGAAGAGCGTTACGTCAAGCCCGTATTCTTTTATGACTTCTTTCGCGTAGAGATAGGATACACCCGATACGGCTATGCCTTTTCTGCTGTTTCCTTCTATCGTGTTGAAGCGGCTTTCGCTGAATTTGTCTGAAAGTTGTTTCTGTTTTATTTCAAGTTCGCCGTGTTTTCTGTAGGAGAGTGCCGGAAATATGCACCATTCAGGGCGTTTTTCAAAGCAAGGTGCTTCTTTCGCCGTTTCCCGCACATCGGGAATGTCAATGCTTGCGCTCGCATGGCAGACGCGCGTCGTCGGACGCACAAATACCGGCAGCGCAAATTCTTCCGAGAGCGAGAAGGCTTCCTTTGTCATTTCGTAGGCTTCTTCCGGCGAGGCAGGGTCGTAGACGGGAAGGTTAGCGTTTTTTGCAAAGCCGCGCGTATCCTGCTCCGTCTGTGACGACCACGGACCCGGGTCGTCAGCGACAAGCATTACAAGTCCGCCTTTTACGCCGATATACGCAAGGCTCATCAGCGGGTCTGCCGCAACGTTGAGCCCGACCTGTTTCATCGTAACAAGCGAGCGCGCTCCGGCGTAGCAGGCACCGGCGGCGACTTCCATTGCCGCTTTTTCGTTGACCGACCATTGAACGTTGATGTCAGGTTTCTTCTGCCGGAGAATTGTTTCAATTACCTCCGTGGAAGGCGTGCCGGGGTATCCGGCAACAATTTTAACGCCTGCGTTTACGGCACCGAGAGCTATTGCCTCGTTTCCCATATAAAGCTTGTCCGTCATAAAATTTCCTCCGTTCCGCAACAAAAACCCTGTCCGAAGACAGGGTAAATCAGCGTTTTCATCACGCTCTTCTCTGCTGCCCTGTCTACTCTTGTCTCGTTTGGAGAAGGCTCCCCTTCTCCCTGCGCAAGTTTATAACACAAAAAACGGGATAAAGCAACAGCGGCTGAACATTTGACCTCTGCGCTTCAAAGAAACGCAAAAAAAAAAGCAAAAACTCCGAATTTGCCGAAGTTTTTGCTTAACAGCGGCTTTATTTCTTAATCAGCCTTTTCAGTTCCTCAATTTCGCTTTTGAGCGTCTGAATTTCCGCGTCCTGCGCCGCCTTACTGCTCTCAAGCGTCTCAATCTTACCGTTCAGATACTTCACCTGTTTTTGAAGTTCCGCTCTCGTCTTTGCCGTCTTGCCCTTGCCAAACTTGAAGCTGAAGCCCAAATTGTAGGCGTTTTGACTGTCGTTGCCGTTGCTTATTGACGTTGAAGCCGAGAACATCATGTCAGAATTGGGCTTGTATGCAAGTCCTATCGCTTCGGCGTTCGCTCCTCTGTATCCGCCGTAAGCCACAGCTCCGACAATCTTGTCGCCTTCTTCGCCGCTTGGTTCAATGAAGTGCAGCCCTGCCAGCGCTGCTGAAATCGCGCCTATTGAGCGGGCTTCTTCCTGCAAGCCGTAAAGTTGCCTGCCATTAACGGCATCCGTTGACGTTGCGGAAATTTCTCCGTTCGCAACGTTGATTATCTGACGTTCCATTCCAACATTGCCGACTGAAACAACGCCGTAGGCTCCGCCGGTGGGCGCTCTGTCAACAGAACCGTTGCCGAGCACGACCGAATTTTTATGCTGCGCTACTGCATTTGAGCCGAACACTGCGGTATTATCCGCGGCTATTATGTTGTTGACACCGTAGGAGTTCATGTTACCTGACATAATTTTTCCGCTCGCCAAGAGTGCCGCACTTTCACCGAAGGAAGCCTTTTCTGCCAAAACTTCGCCCGTAATCGCGCTGGCGCCTTCCACCGCAAGCGTTCCGGCAAATGCAGCGTGTCCGGGTTCAATGTACAAAGCGCCGTTTGAAAGTTTAAGTTCGTTTGACACGGTTACGTTGGAATCAGAGTCAAGAATGCCGCTGATGCTGACATTGCCCTGCTCAATGGTGCCTTTGGTGTATGCAAGACCGCTTACGTTGAGGGTTCCGTCGCCGCTCAGTCCCGTGTCGAAGGTTACGCTTCCGTTTGCGTTCATCGTGCCGTCGTTGACGATTTCATACTCGCCGTCAACAGACGCAAAATCTGCGTTGTCAGCGTTAAGAACACCTGTTTCGCTGTTTCTGATGCCCTTGTCAACCGTTACCGTGCCGCTTGCGTTCACCGTACCCGCGTTTTCAATGTCATATTCGTAACTTCTGTCTTCATTATCAAGAATGACTGTGCCGTCATTGAGGTTCACTGTTCCGCCGGCTTCGTTTTTGATACCGGCTGACAGGTCAATAAGTCCTGCCGTGCTGAGTGTGCCTGTGTTGACAACGTCGTAATCGCCTGCCGCATTCGTGAAGTTAACGCCCTCAAGATTCACGTTTCCGCCGCTGTTGTTAACGATTGCTCTGTTAAACTTGTCAAGCGTCAGGTCATACATATTCAGCGTGTCGCCTGCGCCGCCGCCGTTTCCGGCAACTGTTATGCCGATGTCACCGTTTCCGTTAAGTTTTTCTGCGCCTGTCAAACCCATAACCGTCAGTTCGCGCGGCGTTGAAGGACTTTCAGTATCTCTTGTCAGGCTGCCAAGCCCGTCGGCGTAGGTTTCGTCTTCCGTGAGGACGTAGCTGTCAACCTTGCCAAGATTCAGATTGGTGCCGTACTTTTTGGCTTCAATAACATCCTTAAGCGTAAAATTGGAGTTTATGGCATAGACATCCATCCAGCCTGTTTTTACTCCGCTTGCCGTGTCCCACGGGGTATTATATGCCTGTGTGAAATCAAAGTATATGCCGCCGGTTTCCGCCACGATATAGTCATCGTCAACGATAAGTGTGCTTCCGCCGGTTATCGCACCGTCAGAAAGGTATTGCATCTGCGTATTCAGTTCGCCTGATTCGATTATTTCGTCCACTCCGGAAAGGTTAACCTTACCGAGTTTAATCGTTCCTGACGCCGTTTTTACGTCAAGCAGACTGTCAGCGGCAATACTGCTGCCTCCTGCCTGAACTGTCGCGCCGAAATTGTATTTCGCTCCCTGCGAGTCAAGTGTCGTGCTTGCCGTAAGGTTGTTGCTTGCAAAGTCAACGTCTTTGCGCAGAATTGCCGTCCCTCCGTCAATTTTTCCGCTATTGAGGAAACTTCCGCCCACAGCTTCAACCGTGCCGCTGTTTGTAACGGTGTTATCAAGATAGTTCGCGCCGGTGTATATGTAGCCTGCGTTTGTTATTTTGTTGCTGACCTTCGCGCCAAATGTTACTTCGCTGCCGGCGTTCACTTTCGTTTCTCCGGCGCCGTTGATTTCTTTCGTCGTGGAGCCATTGAGAAGCGTAAGCGTTCCGGCTTCGTTATTCACGACACTCTGAAGATTGTCAGCGGATATTTCAAGCGATTTTGTGTCATTAATCTTAATTTTGTCAGTCGCCGCGATTGCAGAATTGGCTTTTACGTTGCCGTCGATTTCAACCAAATCCGCACCTGTAACGTTTCTGTTTTCCGCAAGCGTTCCGTCGCTGAAGCTCACTGTGCCTCCGCCGTTAAAGGAAACAACACCTACGCCGTTGGCATCAAGGTATTTTTCCGGAGAGAGGGCAAGTTTGCCGCCCTTTTCAAGCGTTGCCGCCGCGATTTTGCCTTCGTCCACGACTTTAACGGTACCTCCCTCGGCTATTGTAAGTTTTCCCGTGCCAAGCTCCGAAGCCTTATTCAGCGTCCAAATACTGTCCTTGCCTATATTCAGATTGAGAGCCGCGTTACTGTTTTTAACAGCCGCCGCGCCTTTCGCCGTCGAGGAGTAGAGCTTGATTGTTCCGCCGTTGTCTCCTGCAGCGTAGAAGACTGCTTTGTCTCCTTCAAGACCAACTCCGGTGAAAGAAATCTCCGCACCATCGCTGACAACTGCGCCATAACTGGCTTTAATGCTATCCGCTGCGCTTCCTGTTTTGACAGCGTTCAGTTTCGTGCCATTGCCTGCCGCGTAGAAAGCGGAGGAATTTTCGCCCGTCGCGGCAATGTCGAATTTGTCAGCCGTCACCGTTCCAGTGTTCGCTAAACCTGCCACACCGGCGCTATTTGCGCCGCTTACGGTTATTTTTGTGCCATTCAAACTAACGTTTGCCCCTTCGTCGGCAACCACACCCAACGAACTCGAATTTTTAACCGCGATTTCTCCGTTGTTAAATTTGACCGAGGCGTATTTTCCGGCGGTATAAATGCCGTAAGATTTCTCGCCGTTAACGGTTATAGTTCCGCCTGTTTTCGCAACGTTTACTTCCTGATAGCCTCCGTCGGCGTGTATACCGGCAGAATTGGTGCCGTTGACTGTAATGTTTCCGCCTGCCAACTCAGCTCTGCCTGCAAAATTAAGAGCTCCGTCAGAACCTCTGCCGTTAAAGAGATAACCATCTCCGTCCGTTGAGTTCGTTGTTACGTTCAAATTTGTTGTTTCTTTGTATGTGTTGCCACCCAAACCAACAACTCTTACGCCGTGCGCTCCGGCTTGAGTTATCTTGTTTTCAATTGATGACGGCATCGATGACTTGTACTCAACGCTGCCGCTGCCGGTATTCACAAGAAGTGCCTGTCTGCTGTTCGAATCGTCTGTCTCGTTGTACAGATATACTTTCTTATCGCCGGTCATATAAAATGTATATTTCCTCGTTCCATAGCTCCCCGTGTGATAACCGTCAACAGGACTCTTATTGACTCCTTCGGTAACCTCAAAGTTCGGGGTTCCGCCCTTAGTAAAATCATACTTGCCGATGTCAGAAGAGTCCCATTCTTTCAGGACACCTGGGGTATAAAAATAGAACATTCCGCCGTCTGCTGTCGGAAGCTCGATAGCAGATTTTTTGTCAACCGCATAGCGGACATCAAAGATGCCGTAGAGATAGCCTGTGAACGCGCCTCGGCCTGACGTAACCTTTTTACCGCCGGAATACACATCGTATGTAACATCGTCCCAGTCTGCACCGTCAGGAATAACGGTATGAGTATTTGACACATAACTGATAACGACTTTGTCAAACAACGGATTGCCGTCAAGCGTAGCCGCTTTGTTGACAACTATATTTGCAACAGACCCAATAGGAACTTTTGCTCTTGTTGAATCTGAATAGTTGTAGTATAGGTTACCGTCTGCTCCAAGTCTGGCGCCGACATTGCCTCTTACAGGGTCAAGCACAACTCCTGCGCCTCCCTCCGCAAACGCCGCCGTCGCCGCGCCGAAAAAGAGCATCGCAAGCATAAAGATTATTGCTGTTTTTTTGAAACTTCTCATCGTATTTCCTCCCCAAATAGGAATTTTAAATCATGTAACGTTGAATCTTGATTTATGACAACAAACATTATGGCGTGACTTTTCGCGCCGTTACGTTTGCAATTTTATTTTTCGAAAATAAAGGGTTACAAAAAGAGATGT
>JAUNNW010000167.1 GCA_030531285.1 Synergistaceae bacterium
CTGCGCAGCTGCTGTTCGTCAGCACAAAGCACACGCGCTTCAATAATTCTGCGTGCATACGCAATCTCAATGATATCGTTTTCCTTGACAGCAGTCGCCGGTTTGCACTGCATTTTGTTAATTCTTACGGCTCCTATTTCTGTCATTTCCTGCGCCACAGTCCTGCGTTTCACCAGCATGGACAGTTTCAGAAACTTGTCTATTCTGATCATAATATCCCTGCGCCCAATCCTCAAATATTCTGTCACTTTGTGAAATTTTAGCAAACTTTTGCCTCGCCGTAAAGCGAAGTAAAAAGATTTTTTCGATTTTGAAGATTTTTTTGCAGACCAGATAAATACAGGCTACAAATCCTTGAGCGATACAGAGTCATAACGCGGAATCACTTCGCTGCGTTCATCAATAAACATCACCATATAAACAGGCAGATATGTAATTTTTTCTTTAACCTCCAAATTTTTCCCACAAAGGACAAACGCTTCGTCAATTCCGTAAAGTTTCTGTTTAAGTACGTTGCTCAGAGCAGAATGTACATTGTAATCCTTGCCTGATTTCACCTCTATAGGAAGGCATTTGTTTCTGTACTCAATGACAAAATCAATCTCGCCCTGCTTTTTGCTGTTGAAATAATATCCGCTGTATCCATGCGAATGAAGTTCCTGCGCAACTGCATTCTCAAAGATTGCCCCATAGTTCACATCCCGTTCTCCGTTCAGCGTTTTGATAATGGTACTGCGTCCGTACATAGTTGAAAGAAGACCAACGTCCGACAGGAAAAGTTTGAACAGATTGGATTTTTCGCTGGCACGAAGTGGAATTTTCGGCTCCGTCACATTATAGACAGGTATCGCCACTCCTGCGTTGACAAGCCACTCAAAGCTGTCCGCATAGCGTTCCATTTTAAGGTTTTTATCGAGACAAGCGAAGGTATAACGCTTGTTTTTCTCATTCAATTCAGACGGTATCAGTTCATACGTCTTCAAAAGACGCAATTTTCTATTTTCCAGTTCATATTTCGTAAAATCCAGCTTATACTGCGGAATAATTGCGTTATGCACCGACACGACGCGGTTATAGTCATGACTTGTAACGTATTCGTTCACAGCTTCCGGCATTCCACCGATTACGAGGTAATTATAAAACGCTTCCATCAGTTTGTCATGAACGAACTCGTCAACCGCTGTTCTGTTATCAAATGCTGATTTAAGTGAGCTGAATACTGACTCGCTCAAACCGAGAGCTCTTGCGAACTCTTCAAAATCCATCGGAAACATTTCCAATGTATTCATAAAACCAACCGGCGCGGACTTAATTCCGGCCAGCTCAACACCAAGAAGAGAGCCGCTGAACACGTATTTGAACGAGCCCTCGCGGACAAGAAATTTAACCTTTGTAACTATGTCCCTGCATTGCTGAATTTCGTCAAAAAAGAGTATCGTCTTGCCTTTTATAAACTTATGTTCCGTCAGAAGCGAAAGGCGCGACAGAAATTTTTCAATTCCGGAGTGCTCCACGGCATGAAACAATTCCACTACCTCAGGCTGCTCTATAAGATTGAATGAAACAAAATCGGCGTTTTCCTCCTTCAAAGTTTCCTCAATCAGAAACGTTTTTCCAATCTGCCTCGCGCCGGTAACAAGCAATGCCTTGTCTCCGGTGCGTATCCAGCTGACTATATCCTTATGCCTCTTCCTGTACAGCATACCTGCCTCATCTCCTTGCCCCGTTTTCCAATACAAATTATAGCATATTTGCCCCGTTTTCCATAATATTTT
>JAUNNW010000056.1 GCA_030531285.1 Synergistaceae bacterium
GTGACGCTGCCTGTCCGCGAACAGATTGAAGTTCCTGTCCAGGAGCAGCTCGTTGTCGAATTCTATGCACGTTAGTGCGAACAAGTGAAAGGAAGGGGTTAGTATGGAGCACGATCGTTACGATGTCGTAATGCAGGAGTCTACCCCCTCATACGGTAAATTAACAATCGAACCGCTTGAAAGAGGCTACGGAGTAACGCTCGGAAACTCACTTCGCCGCGTTCTGCTTTCTTCAATCTCCGGAGCAGCAATTATCGCGGTTCGCATAGAGGGTGTCCTTCACGAGTTCAGCACGGTTCCGGGTGTAAAGGAAGATGTGATTGAACTCCTTGTAAACCTTAAGCATATAGCAGTCAGATGCAGCTCAAATACCGTAAAAACACTCAGACTTGAGGCAGTCGGTCCGAAACGTGTTACGGCGGCGGATATTGAGCCGGATGCGGATATTGAATTCCCTAATCCGGACGCATACATCTGCACGCTTGAAGACGGTGCCCGCATTGCAATGGATATTTATGTAAGCACCGGAACAGGCTATGCGCCTATCGACAGACCGCGCGCAGCGTGGCTGCCGGCAGACGCACTGCAGACAGATGCGCTTTTCTCGCCTGTTGAAAGGGTTAAATACGAAATCGCTGACAAGCGTCAGGGACAGCGTACGGACTATGACAGTCTCAACCTTGAAATATGGACGAACAGCACGGTCAGCGCTGAAGACGCCATAGTTCAGGCAGGCAGAATCCTCAAAAGCTACTACGTCTCAATAATAGAGGCGATAGCCGGTCCTGGAAGCAGCGACGTTGAAGATCTGAGCAGCGACAATACGCCGAAACAGAAAGCATACCAGATAGGCGACAATGCCTGGCTCGGGCGTTCTATCCGCGATTTGGAGCTTTCTGTACGCAGCGAAAACTGTCTGCTTCGCGGAGGTGTGCATCTCATAAGCGACCTTGTTGAAAAGACCAAAGAAGACCTTATGAAAACGCGCAACCTTGGAAGAATTTCCCTTAAGGAAATCGAAGAAAGGCTTGAAAAGCTTGACCTTCACCTTGCAGGAAACACAGAAACAGAGGAGGAAAAATAAATGAGACACCGCATGGCACTTAGAAAACTGGGACGTTGCAGTTCCCATCGCTGGGCAATGCTCGGCAACATGGCGGCAAGTCTCTTTGTGGCCGGCAGCATAGTTACAACGGAAACAAGAGCGAAAGAACTTCGTAAGGTTGCCGAAAAAATGATTACAAAAGCAAAATCAGGCACACTTACCGACCGCCGCCTTGTTATCGCCCGTATGCCGCACAAAGAAGCGGTTATCAAGCTCTTTAACGAGCTTGGCCCGAAATATGCCAACCGTAACGGCGGATACACAAGAATAGTCAAACTCGGAACGCGCCTCGGCGACGCATCGCCCATGGTCGTAATCCAATTGGTTGACTAATCATTTGGATTACGGACATACGAGAAACGGGCGCGGAGTGACCGGTTCTCGTATCAATAAAATCCAGTCGGTTGACTAATCATTTGGATTACGGACATACGAGAAACGGGCGCGGAGTGTCCGGTTCTCGTATCAATAAAATCCAATTGGTTGACTAATTCAGATTAGTAAAAAACGGTTCGAACCAAAAAATAGAGCCCCGCGGAAGCGGGGCTTTTATAATGCTTTACGGCTGTGTTATGCGCCGTGATTTTTTATACGTGAACGTATTGCAAACAGCACGGCGGACAGCAGAATGAGAGTAAAAGGCAGTCCGATTAAAGCCAAACTGCTCTCAAAAGCGTAGGCAAGCCAGCCCGTAAGCAGATAGCCGACCGCGGAACAAACGACGACAACGGCAACGTAAGGCAGCTGAGTTGTTACGTGATTAACATGTTCGCAATGCGCGCCGGCGGACGCCATAATAGTCGTGTCGCTGATCGGAGAGCAATGGTCTCCGGCAACCGCGCCCGAAAGACAGGCTGCGATTGAAACTACAAGCATCTGATACGTATCTGTACTGCCAAAAATATTGCACACAATCGGAATTAAAATCGCAAACGTCCCCCAGCTTGTGCCTGTTGAAAAAGCGAGGAAAAATGCGACAAGAAAAATAATAACGGGAAGGAAAAGCTGCAAGGACGAGGCTGAACCTGCCACAATCCGCTGCACGTAAAATTTTGCGCCGAGAAGCCCCGTCATTCCCGAAAGCGTCCACGCCATAGTTAAAATGAGAACAGGCGCCACCATAGCCTTAAAACCGTTTGGAACGCAATCCATAAACTCCTGAAAAGTCATAACGCCGCGGAACATATAGAGAGCAAAGGCCGCTATAAGCGTAACAAAAGTCCCAAAAACAAGACCTTTTGAGGCATCGCAGCTGGCAAAAGCGTTGACAAAAGGTATGCCGTTAAAAAAGCCTCCCGTATAAAGCATACCCGTACAGCAGCAGAAAATCAGGATAAGCACAGGCGCGGCGAGGTCAACAATCTGTCCTTTAGGGTCAACAAGCTCCTTGTCCGCCTCTCCGTACGGACGCTCCGCAGTGGTGAACAAATCTCCTTTTGCCGCGTTATCCTCGTGCAGCTTCATCGCGCCGAAATCAAAATTCATAAGCGCGAGGGCGAAAAGCATAAACAAAGTGCCGAGCGCGTAGAAATTAAACGGTATGGTGTGCAGGAACATCGTAAAACCGTTAATATGAGAATCTGCGGGAACAGAAGACGTTACGGCTGCCGCCCAGCTTGAAACCGGAGCGAGAATACACACGGGAGCGGCGGTCGCGTCAATTTGGTAGGCAAGTTTTGCGCGGCTTATGCCGCACTTGTCGGTAACGGGACGCATGACAGAGCCGACTGTGAGACAATTGAAATAATCATCCACGAAAATAATTATGCCAAGCAGCGCAGTGGCGCAAAGCGCGCCCGCCCGCGTCTTAATGTTCTTTGAAGCCCAATGCCCGAAAGCGCGCGAACCGCCAACCTTATTCATCAAAGAAACAAGAATGCCGAGCATCACAAGGAAAATCAAAATACCGACGTTCCATGTATTTGAAAGTTTGGCTGCCATACCGCCCTCTGCGTTGTAAAAAAGCGCATTCAGCATAAACTCAAGATTGCCGTTTGCGTAAAGCAGCGCTCCGAACAAAATGCCGGTAAAAAGCGAAGAATAAACCTCCTTGGTGACAAGAGCAAGAACTATCGCTATAACGGGCGGAAAAAGGGCAAAAATCGTGGCGTAAGCCGCAGGCTTGTAACTCTCTCCCGCCGTAGAACCGGCTCTGCCGTTCAGCCACGCCAAAACAGCAAACAGGACAACCGCCGCCGTCAAAAAAGCGTAATTATTCCTCCTCATGCAAACCACTCCCCATGTTTGTCCAAATTATACATTATAGCCTGTAAAAAAGAATATAAATTGTTTGCAATTTATATTAGCGCGGCAGAAAAGGCAGAAAAAGCAGAAAAAAAAGGCTACTTTAAATGCTCAGCGCTAAATGCGCTTTTAAGGTTTTAGAGTAATTGGTTTTTAATAAACGGCTCGGGAAATTTTTAATTTTTTAAATAAATCCCAAGCCGTTTGTTTACGGCGGCGGAAAAAATTACGGGACAAAAACAGAGAATTGTGCGAAAATATGAGCGGAGAGAGTTTGGGTTGTAGAGGAGACCGCCATGGCATTCAATAGCGATTATCTTGACAAAATTATTTGCGGCGACTGTTTAGAGGTTATGAAAAAAATGCCTTCTGAGTCTGTTGATTTGGTTGTCACGTCGCCGCCCTATAACCTGAAAAATTCTACAGGCAACGGAATGAAAGACGGCAGAGGCGGAAAATGGTCTAATGCCGCCTTGATAAACGGCTACGTTACCTACGATGATAATATGCCTTATGATGAATATATTTTATGGCAGCGCGAATGTTTATCAGAGATGATGCGGCTTATTAAGCCTGACGGCGCAATTTTTTATAATCACAAATGGAGAGTGCAGGGCGGGCTTATTCAGGACAGACGTGAAATAATCAGCGATTTTCCTGTCAGGCAGATTATTATTTGGAAACGCAAGGGTGGTATTAACTTTAATGCTGGATATTTCCTGCCGACCTATGAAGTTATTTATATGATTTGCAAACCTGAATTTAAACTTGTCAAGGGGGCTAATTCGTACGGTGATATTTGGGAGTTTATGCAGGAACAGAAAAATGGGCATCCTGCGCCGTTTCCCGTTGCTTTAATAAATCGTATTATATCAAGTACGAGTGCACAAATAATATTAGACCCGTTTATGGGCTCAGGAACAACTGCCGTTTCCGCTAAACAGTTGGGAAGGCACTATGTCGGCATAGAGATTGCACCTGAATATTGCAAAATGGCTGAGGAAAGAATAGCTGATACTGATGTTGAGAGACAGCTTATTTTTACCGTTAAACAGTCCAAATCTGAACTGATGAAAAATCAAAATACTCTTTTCGCGGAGGGGTGCTGATTATGATTGAATATACCAAAGAAACATTAACTAAAGCATTGTTAAACATATCAAATATGGGGTGGATAGAAAACAGACGAAGCGGCAACGACGGAGGAGTCGGCAATACGCTTGAAGATTTGTTAGGAATAACAGAGAATAATTTGCCGCTTCCAAATGCTGCCGAGTGGGAATTGAAAACGCACAGGAAAGGGTCGTCGTCTTTACTGACGTTGTTTCACGTCGAACCCTCTCCAAGAGCAATGAAAATTGTCCCTAATCTCCTTTTGCCGAAGTACGGGTGGAAACATAAAGATGCAGGAGGCCGGTATCCTGAAGGCGAGAAATCTTTCAGACAAACAATTAACAGCGGCGGGACAGGAAGGGGTTTTAAGGTAAAAGCAGACTATATTAACAGGAGAGTTGTCATATCTTTTGACAGTGCGTCTGTTGATGATGAATTTGCAGATTGGCTTGAAAATTTGAGACAAACTATCGGGCTTGACGAATTAAACCCTGTCCCGTATTGGGGCTTTGACGATTTGGCGGGAAAAATCAGGACAAAATTGTTGAATTGTTTTTACGTTAAGGCCAGTGTCAAAACTGAAAATAATAAGAAATTTTGGCATTACAATGAAATATACCGCTGTTCTAACTTTTCGTTTGACAAATTTCTTGAACAGCTTGAAATGGGTAATGTGTTTGTTGATTTTGACGCAAGAACAGGGCACAACCACGGCACAAAATTCAGGTATGCAGAATGTGTACATGGGATTGAAGCCCTGTATGATAATGTAATTAAAATTCTATAATTACAATTTAATTAGTCCGCGAAGAGTGAGAGCTCTTCGTGGTTTTTTATATTACTCCCGCGACTTTCTGCAGGTCGGGTACAACGTAGAGGACTTTGCCGAGGATTCTGACGTCCTGATTTTCGGGGTCGATTATTCTGTCGGGGTATTCCGCTTTGTTGAAGCTGACAAGCGTGATTGTGCCGTTTTTGTTGTACAGCACCCCTTTGACAAACAGTCTGTTGTCAACGCTGACGATTGCTATGTCGCCCTGCGTGACTTCAATGTTTGCCGCAAAAAGCACTTTTGCGCCGTCGTGTATGACAGGCTCCATGCTGTTGCCTTCCGCGCAGATGATTTTGCAGTCCGCACCCTGCCAGCTGTAGCCCATGAGAGCCGCCGAGGCTATCGGATATTCGTCTATCGTGTTCCATTCAACGCCGTCAATGCCGTTTCCCGTTCCGGCGGAAGCGCCTATTATTTTGTCTATAACCGGTACGAAGACAACGGAGGCAAGGGTCATTGCGTTGCCGCACAGGTAATCCGCGGTGACGCCCAGCGCCTTTGACAGCTTCTGCAAAATGTCAGAGGTCGGTTTTGCGTTCTTCGCTTCGTAGCGGAAAACCGTCGATGGCGTTACACCTATGGCGTCCGCAAGCTCTTTTCTGGACATTCCCATTTCTTTTCTCGCGATTTCTATGTTGTTCATGCCTGTCCACAACCTTTCATAAGCTTCTGCCGGTTAATTTTATCATAAAATTTACGAAGTGCAAGAGCAAAAATGAATAATGCGCAAAAATATTTTTTATATTGCGCAAACGCAATTTTAAGTATAAAATATTAACGAACACGAAACCGAGAGCGCGAAAGAACAGCCGGATACGTCTGCGCGACGGCAGAAAAAGAAACGGCAGCCCTAAGGCTGCCGCAAGGTGCAGTAATGAAAACCGACAATTCATTTTATGCGGATAGTGCCGTTTGCAATGCCGCGCCTGAACGCGCGCTTTGTGTAACGTTTCGCGCAGGCGGCAAGCACCTTCTGCATGGAGGTTCCGTTTAAGCGCGCCATACAGAGAAACGCTGCGCGCACACCATTGTCAAGCCTTATCGTAACCTTAGCATTCGAATTCATTATCCTCATCTCCTTCCTCATCATTATCTTTACAAATGTAGGAAATAACGCTCCCCGTGTTTTCATCGCGTGCAAGCCGCGTGAACTGCTCAAGCAGCAAATAAACGCCGCTGTCCATTTTCTGTCTGTCAAGTCCGGCAACCCTTTCCGCTTCTTTTGCCGAAAGCTCGCATACTATGTTCACATTCAGATTCAACTTTAATCCCTCCCTATGCGCAAACTTTCAGGCTCTTGCCGAGCGGGACAAGCTTTTTGCGGATTTTCGCCAGCCTTTTTGAAGCAGCCGGTTTGGAAATGCCGCAGGAGTTTGCAAGGCTCTGAAGCGGTTCGCTGCACAGACGTCTTTCAAGAAATTCTGCCTCATCCGCGCTGAGAATTCTTGAAAAATCGGCGCGAAGCTCTGCCATCGCAAAATCATTGTCTGACGCGCCGTCGCAAAAGCTCTCCGTGCAATACTCGCCGTCTGCGTCTGTTTCGTCCGACTCTTCCGCTGCCATATTTCCGAAAAACAGGACGGAAACCGGTGAACCGTTGACCTTTCTTGAAGCGGCAACCGGGAAAATGCTGCTGCGTATGCAGGTTTTTGCCGCGTAATTTCTCAGCTTGTATTTAAGCAGCCCGTAAATTCTGAGCATAAAGCTCTTGTCTGTCAGCTGCTCTGCCGAAAGATCTTCTTCGTGCTTTGCCGCGTACTCAAGCAGCGTCTCATACCCGAAGCCGACAAGCTCGTCGTATGCTGCTTTATTGTTTCCCGAATAAACGGAAGCAAAACGGAAAATTATCTGGAAGAGAGCTGTACAGCAAATCCTCGACGAGATTTATTTCCCTGCTTTCGGCGTTGCAAAGCTTTTCAAGCTGCCTGCGTTTCTTCCACTGCCTGTAGCCGTATTCAAGAGGTGAATCAAACCTCCCGACTTCGTCAGAATTTTCGTAAGCCTCGAACTCCTGCTCCGACACGTCTTCAATAATTGCTTCCTCAGCGTTTTTAATTGTAATTTTCATTATCGCGTTTGTCCTTTCTGTTGTTTCGGAGGCTTTCGCCGGACGAACGCGCTGTTTTCAGCTTAAACGTTTCGTTTCGGCAAAAGCCTCTGAGAGTTTGTAAGAATTGTTCTTTCCTGATTTTGGCAGCGTCAGCCGCCATGGTTCGCAATGCTCTGTGTTATCCCTTGCGGGATGTGGAGGTTTCATATAAATCACCCCTTACTGCATTTGTTGAACTACATCTCAACGTCTGTCGTTGTCGTTTCAATGACTCGAACACAAAGGTCTGTTTCGCGAATATCGTTCAACGTTTCCTGAGGCACTTTTGACAAATGCACTCAGGAATATCGAGCGTGAATTTTCAGCGAGAATATCACTCTGTCTCCCTGCGCACGGAGGCTACATCTCAACGTCTGTCGTTGTCGTTTCGATAATTTCCGCACCGTTTGCGGAAGCAATACTTCCGGCTATCGGCTGCTGCGCTACAACTTCGTCCATTGCGGCTTTTACAAGCTGTGCGCCTGAACCTTCTTTGAGTCCGTCTTTGACGTAGTTCAGGATTATGTTGTGCTCGGTTCCGTCGCCCGCGAGAAACTTCATTTTAAGTTTTCTCGTAGTCGTTATCGCGTTCTTCATTCGTTTTCACCTCCTTTCTTTTGGCGCTGACGCGCCGCTGTAGGCTGACCGCTGTCGGCAAAAAATCAAAAACGAATGATTTAGCCGTCTGCTGTCAGCGAAGAAGAGTGCGTAAGCGCCTATTCTTCGATAAGGTCCACGCTGCTGCGTCTGACGGCGGTCGGCGCTGTGACAAACAGCGGCTTGAAGCTGTCTGCAACTGAGTTAAGCGTGTTTGCCGTTGCTGTCGGCGAAATCTTACTGACTGACACCGTTTTCTTAGCATCGTCAATCGTCAGGGAAAATTTCATCGACATACTTTCATTTTCAAAACTTGCCATAACTGCTGCCTCCTTTCATTTGATTTTCGGATTTGTGATCACACCCTCCAATTATCAAATTGCAATCAGACCCCGAATTTGTTAACCACTTTTTGAAATTTTCCCGAAAAAAATCAAAAAACTTAAAAATTTTTTCCGGACAGATCGGAAAACACCGCCGCAGTGCGCTGAAATGCGCTTTTTAAGCGCAACGTTTCAGATATATATAATGTAAGGGACAAAGCCGACGGAGACGCGCGGCAAAAAAGTCGGACTTTTTTTCGCAAACCGGTTAACAAATCCGGGGTCTGATTGCAATTTGATAATTAGAAGGACCTCTACGCC
>JAUNNW010000168.1 GCA_030531285.1 Synergistaceae bacterium
CAACAAATGACGGTCCGTTCTATGAAATGTGCTCACTCGCAGGAGCAGGCGTTGCCATTATTCCTTGGCAGATGCTCCTCGCAACGATCGCACCGGTTCTCTTCGGCATGCTTCTTGGCAACCTTGACAAGAAAATGGCGAAATTCCTTGAACCGGGCATCTTCATTTCAATCTTCCTCTTCTCATTCCCGCTCGGCTGCGGCCTCAACTTCGGTAAGGCAATCGCTGCAGGCGGCCCCGGCGTCCTCCTTGCACTTCTCACGCTTCTCATCACCGGTGTCGGCGGCTATTTCCTCTACATGATCTTTATTCCGAAGAAACACCGCGTTACGTGCGTACCGGGAGCAGCTGTCGGTTCAATCGCAGGAAACGCAGTCGCAACCCCGGCGGCAATCGCCTCGGCAGACCCGCGTTTTGCACCGGTTCTTGAATCAGCAACCATTCAGGTTGTAGCAGCAATCCTCATCTGCGCAGTCTGCTGCCCGATCCTCTGCAACTTCCTTTTCAAACTTGAGGAAAAAGCAACAGGACACAAAATCAACCTCGAAGGTGTTGACTACACAGAAGAAGAGCACAAAATATAGTTCTTTAGTGTTCTCAGTATTTAACGCTTAACAACCAAGGGCGTGCAGCGGCTTTAATGCCCTGCACGCTCCTTTCTTAAAACAAGGAGGCAGAAACATGCTTATAAAACTTCCCTACGGACATCAGGAACTTGAATACGATTTCCCTGAAAATTCAGGTGTGATAACCTCAAACATAGACAAACTCGCAGGAACTAAATCAGGGCTTGAACTTGTTAAGGAAGCAATGGACAACCCTATTGACTCCGCGCCGCTTTATGAAATCGCAAAAGGAAAAAAGAGTTGCACGATTATCATATCCGACCACACGCGCCCTGTTCCGAGCAAAGACATTCTCCCAAATATGCTCCGTGAACTCCGTCAGGGCAGCCCTGATATTGACATCACGCTTCTCGTAGCAACCGGCTGTCACCGCGAAACTACAAAGGACGAACTTCGCAGCAAACTCGGCGACGAAATTTTTGAAAACGAAAAAATAATCGTTCACGACTGCGACAAAGACTGCGTGAACATCGGTACGCTCCCTTCAGGCGCACCGCTCGTAATCGACAAAGCAGCGGTTGAAACCGATCTGCTTGTGGCAGAAGGCTTTATCGAACCGCATTTCTTCGCCGGCTTCTCAGGCGGAAGAAAATCAATTCTCCCGGGCGTATGCGACAGAGTAACTGTTGTAGGAAACCACTGCAGCAAATTTATCGACAGCGAATACTCGCGCACCGGCATTCTTGACAACAACCCGATTCATATCGACATGATAGAAGCCGCGCGTCTTGCGAAGCTTGTCTACATAGTCAACGTTATAGTTGATGAAGCGCACAAAACGGTTGCGGCTTTCGCCGGCAACCCGGTTACGGCACACCGCGCAGGCTGCGATTTCCTCGACAGTTATTGCAAAGTTTCGCCTGTACCCGGCGATATAGTCGTAACAACTAACGGCGGAGCGCCGCTTGACCAGAATATTTACCAGTGCGTCAAAAGTATGACGGCAGCTGAAGCCAGCGCTGCCAAAGGCGCGATAATTATCGTCTGTGCAGAATGTGCTGACGGCATGGGCGGAGCAAACTTCTACAAACAGCTTGCAGGCTGCAAAGACGCCCAGTCGCTGTATGACGAATTCATGGCAACGCCGATGGAACAGACTCCGCCTGACCAGTGGCAGAGCCAGGTGCTTGCAAGAATTCTTATCAACC
>JAUNNW010000057.1:0-2376 GCA_030531285.1 Synergistaceae bacterium
TCTTCGTTGATTTCAACGCCGTATTCCTTTGCCAGACCGTGAACGATGTCAAGATATTCTTTCTGCGCCGGCGATATAAATCTTATGAGCAGTCCGAAACGGTCTACAAGCGACATTTTTTCCTGCATCGTTTCGGATTCGTGCATGTCCTCCTGCATATCCTCTTTGTCCTTCCAGCTCTCTTTCATGAGATGGCGGCGGTTTGAGGTCGCGTAGATGAGCACGTTGTCAGGACGTTTTTCAAGTCCGCCTTCAATGAACGATTTGAGGTATTTGTATTCTATTTCAAACTGCTCGAAGGAAAGGTCGTCCATATAGAGGACAAAGCGGTAATTGCGCTGCTTTATCTGATTTATGATTTCGTCAAGCTCTTCAATCTGGTGTTTGTAGACTTCAACCATACGCAGTCCCTGAGGCGCGTATTCGTTGAGTACGGCCTTGATTGACGTTGATTTGCCTGTTCCGCTTTCACCGTAGAGCAGAACGTTGTTTGCGGGAAGTCCGGCAATAAAAGCTTCGGTGTTTTCGCAGAGCGTTTTTTTCTGTTCGTCGTAGCCAATAATTCCGTCAAGGCGCGTTTCTTCGGTATTCGTCACAGGGACTATGCCGCGCGTGTTTTTGTCCCAGCGGAATGCCTTGTAAAACGCGTACTGCCCTACACCGAACGAACCGTAAAAATCTTCAAGCGCCGCATAAAGGGCGTCCGCGTTTTCCGCAGCACCGATTTTTTCCGCAAGCCGCATAATTCTGCAGGTCGCGTCAGATTTTCCGCGGCGCATAGGCACGAATTTTTCCGTTTTGGCGAACCAGTCGGTTTCCGTAAGTTTGTCCAGCTGCTTCAGGTCAAAATGCGCATATTTGACAAACCGTTCCAGTTCCTCTTTTGCTATGCGTTTTATGCTGCCGTCTTCCGTTTTTCTGCGCTCGTTCGCAAGCGAAAAGGGTGTTTCAGTCTCAGCGAAAAGTTTGGCAAGCCAAAGCAGCCACGGATTGCCCTCCGCACCGAGCTGCTCTGCGTACTCAGCCATACTGCGCACGGCATCAAAATATTCCCTGACGTCCTCGTCAAAGCAAAGCCCCGCAATGTCGGGAAGCGGGTCGGTAACCCTGTCAATCAGACACGAAACCGTACAGAAGGTTTCGTCGCCGTTAAATGGGCGGAACGCGAACAGCCTACTCATCATCGTCGTCAACGATACCCGCCTTGATGCGCGCTTTTCTGCGCTCGTTGTGGTCGAGTATCATTTTCCTGATGCGGACGTTGTTCGGCGTAACTTCAACAAGCTCGTCCGAAGCAATCCATTCCAGCGCGCTGTCAACCGTCATTGTGCGCGGAACATCGAGAACTATCATCATATCCTTTGTGGCTGAACGGTAGTTCGTTTTCTGTTTCGCTTTGCACGGGTTGACGGGGAGGTCTCTGTTGCGCGATGATTCGCCGACAACCTGTCCGTTGTAAATTTCGTCGCCCGGCTTAATAAACATCGTGCCGCGTATCTGAATATTGTCTATTGCATAGCTCGTTGCCTGTCCAGTATCAACGCTGACAAGCGAACCTCTGTTTCGCGTCGTGATTTCGCCCGCCCACGGCTCGTAGCCGATAAAGCGCGAAGCAAGAATTCCAAGTCCGCGCGTATCCGTAAGGAATTCGCTGCGGTAACCTATGAGTCCGCGCGTAGGAATTTTGAACTGCAGACGAAGCACGCCCGTGCCGTTGTTTTCCATGTTCGTAAGCTCGCCCTTGCGCGGCGCAAGTTTCTGAATGACGGCACCCTGATATTCCTCCGGAACGTCGATAATAAGCTCTTCATACGGTTCAAGCTTTCTGCCGTTTGCATCCTGCTGTACGATGACCTCAGGCCCCGAAACGCAGATTTCCGAACCCTCGCGGCGTATTTCTTCAATAATTATACCGAGATGCAGCTCTCCGCGTCCAGAAACCTTGACGCCGTCCGCCCTGCCGATGTCTTCAACGCGGAGCGCCGGATCTGTCTTAAGTTCCCTGTCAAGCCTTGCCTTAAGCTGGCGCAGCGTAATGGCGTTTCCGTCGCGTCCGGCAAACGGGCTGGTATTTACGAGGAACAGCATTGAAACTGTCGGTTCTTCGATGTCAAGCGGCGGCATTATCTCGCCGGCTATTTCCGGCGCGGTAATCGTATCGCCGAGGTCTATATTTTCAGGTCCCGTGAACCATACAATGTCGCCGGCTCCGGCTTCCTCAACCTCTGCGCGGCCGAGTCCGTCGGTGACGTAAAGGTGCGTGCAGGAAGCGTTGTCGGTTGAAACAACCTCCCAGTCAGTCTGGTCGTAATCCTTCCAGCGCGTGTGGGTGCGCACGATTTTGTCGCCTTTTTTAAGCCTGCCCTGAAGAATTTT
>JAUNNW010000057.1:2476-8594 GCA_030531285.1 Synergistaceae bacterium
GTGCAGTGCTTTGACTTTATCGTTATACCGCGCTCGCGTTCTATTGAGCCTGCGTCCATAACGCGTTCTTCAACGACCTGATTGTCGCGGAAAAGCCTTGCCGCCTTGAATATTCCGTCAATCAGCGTCGTCTTTCCGTGGTCGATATGGGCTATGATTGCTATATTTCTGATTTTTGAAGAGTCCTGCATTTTATCTGTATCCTTTCGTCGCTCTGCAAGCCATAGGAGCACCTGCCGGGCTTTAATACCCGAACAAGAGAGGATTATACCACCAACGGCGAGTTATGAAAACAAAAAATATTCACTATTGGAATACCCGTTTGGAATAATCTTAATATATGCAAATATCTATAACTTATATACTTTTCCGGCAAAACGCCGAACCTGCCGCTAATTAAAATTCGGGCGATTTGTCACCTAAATTTTAATTAGCGTTGCCGCAAAATAAATCCGCCTCATGATTTTACACGAGGCGGACTGCTATTCTGACTGAATCCGGCAGTTATTTTATCTGCACTGCTCTGTTACACGTTAAACCGAATTTCTATCATATCCCCGTCTTTGACAAGATATTCCTTGCCTTCAAGACGCAAAACACCTGCCTTGCGGCATTCGTCCATTGAGCCGTTGTGCGCCGCGTAGTCATCGTACGCAACAACCTGTGCACGGATAAAGCCTCTTGCAAGGTCAGTGTGAATGGCGCCTGCCGCCTGAACGGCGTTGTCGCCTTTGTGCAGCGTCCAGGCGCGGACTTCATCCGGACCGCTCGTGAAGAAGCTTATAAGCCCGAGTACGGAATATGCCGCCTGTATAAGCCTTTCCCTGCCGGGTTCCGCTATATTGAGCCCTTCGGTAAATTCCGCCGCTTCCTCTTCGCTGAATTCGGCGATGTCCATTTCAAGGCTTCCGTAAAGCTTGCAGATTTCTATTCCCTGCTCCGCCGCCCGCGCTTTGAGTGCCTCATACTGCGGAATTTTGCTTTCGTCGCTCTGCGAGTCGTCAAGATTGAGAACTATAAGCTCCGGTTTTGCGGTAACGAAAGCGTAGCTTTTGAGGGAATGTTTTTCCTCGTCGCTCATTTCTATGCTGCGAAGCGGTTTTTCCTCTTCAAGACAGGCAAAGCAGCGTTCAAGCAGCTCTTTTTCCTTCGCCTCCGCAGGAAGCAGTTTTTTCTTTTCGTTCAGCTTGGAAAGGCGGTTTTCAATAACCGCGTAGTCGCGGAAAATAAGTTCGCTTTCAACTATGCTCCAGTCTCGCATAGGGTCTATGCTGCCCTCGGGATGCTCGACGGAAGCGTTGTCAAAGCAGCGTATTACCTGAATAAGCGCGTCAGCGTCGGCAACAAATGAAAGAAACGCATTGCCGAGTCCCGCGCCCTTGCCTGCGCCGCGCGAAAGCCCCGCAAGATCGACAAATTCAATCTGCGCCGGTGTTTCCTTTTTCGGTGTGAAAATTTCGCAGAGTTTGTCAAAACGCTTGTCAGGAACGGCGACAACAGCCTTGTTCGGGTCTGTTTTTCCGCCTGCGTAGGGTTTAACCTCCGCGCCCGCCCTCGTTATAACGTTGAAAACCGTGGACTTTCCGCTGAGCGGCAGTCCGACTATTCCGCAATGCAGCATATTACTCTCTCCAGTCGTATATAATTATCAAAATTATTGCTGTTTTTTGTACTCGGGCAGGACAATAAGCCCTGCTTCAAGCTTGTCCTCTATTTCTTCAACCCGTTTTCTTATACTCAGCGGCACGTTGTTTTTTGCCTCGCGCGTCCAGGTCGAAAGTCCTATTGCGCCCTCTTTTATACCGACAGAAACGTCTTTGGGCGCAATCTGCTTCTGCATATATCTGTCAATAACGGCGTACACGACGTAATCAACCCTCTTGACAGCGCTTGCGAGAACCGCCTTCGGATACTGTTTTTCAACCTCGTTGTCAACGCCTATCGTCCAGAAGTTTTCCTTTTCGGCAATATCCGAGGCGCCGAGTCCCGCGTTTCCGGCGGCGGTGAATATGACGTTCACGTTTCTTTCGTGCATTCTGTGCGCCAAATCAGCAACGGCACTGCGGTTGACAAAATCCTCCGTGTGCACAATCAGCGGGTCAAGCGTTTTGTCAACGTACCACACACCCGCTTTGAAACCGTACTTCATTCTCGCAATAGCGTCGTTATCGGGACCGAAAACAGCGCCTATTCTTGAATTCGGTTTTATGCGCGGATCCTTTGCGCTCCTGGCATAGACAGCGGCAAGAGCACCCGCGAGAAAACCCGTTTCCTCGTCCCTGAAATGCACCAGTTTGGCGTTGGGAACAGGGTCAAAGGTCACAAACTCAACCTTCGGGTAATCCTTTACAAACTGAGGAAGCTCGTTCCTGAATTCAGGAACCGGAACTATGACTAAGTCCGCCCATTTGGCGGCTTCCGTCAGCAGTTCGTTTTTGGATTTGTAATTTTTAATGTCAAACAGTTTTGTCGAAAGCGTGCGAACGTAGTTGTGCTTTGCCATTTTCAGTCCGTCGCTGCAGCTGTTCACAAACTCGGGAGCCTGAGTGTCGTTCGTCCCGCCCGCGACAAGCAGCGCAACGTTTCTGTGCACGGCGGCACAGGCAGACGAAGCAATGCAGAGAATTACAAGGAGCGCTGTTATCAGTTTTCTCACAGGGAACACCTCACATACAAACGCCAAATTTTCTGACACATTATAAAACAAATGGCTCAATCCGTCAGCAAAAACTATTTTGCCCTCACTGCAAGCTTTTCAGCAATATCGTTCGTTACGGCGTAAAACTTTCCGCCTGCTGAAATCGTCACAATGTTTCCGAGCGGCGAGCCGGATATTTTCTCAATCTCCGTGCCCTCACAAATGCCGTTTGCAAGCAGTTTTTCCCCTGCTTCGCCGTCCGGAGTTTTTTCAACAACCGCTAAATCCCCGTCGCTCAAATCAGTCAGATACATTTTTCAGCCTCCCGCATCAGGCAGTCTGCTACATTCCGAAAGCGCCAAGCAGCAGCTTAACCGCGAAAGCGACAATCCACGCTATAAGGCACTGCCCTGCCGCAAAAATCCACGCCGGTCTTGCGCCGAGCTCGCGCTTTACGGTCGCGACAGCCGCCACGCAGGGCGTGTACAACAAAGTAAAGGAAAGAAAAACCAGCGCCGTTTTCGTCGTGAACATTTCTTTTATCGCAAATACGTTGCCGCCGAGCAGAACCGTCAGACTGCTGACGACGCTCTCCTTTGCCATAAGACCTGTGATAAGCGCCGTTGAAATCCTCCAGTCGCTTGCGCCGACAAGCGGCTTGAAAACAGGTGCAATCAGTCCGCCGGCAAGGGCAAGAAGGCTCTGCGAGGAATCCGCAACAACGTTGAGTCTGCTGTCAAAGGTCTGCAGGAACCATATAATAATAGCGGCAAAGAAAATCACCGTAAACGCTTTTGTCAGAAAATCCTTCGCCTTCTCCCATATAAGCAGAGCGACCGTCTTTGCGTTCGGGAAACGGTAGTTCGGCAGTTCCATGACAAAAGGCACCGGATGTCCCGTGAAAACGCTGCTCTTCATAATCAGCGCAAAAAGCACCCCGCTTGCGACACCGAGCAGATACAGCCCTATCATTACGCAGGTGCCCTGCATGCGCGGGAAAAACGCCGCCGTGAACAGCGCGTAAATCGGCAGTTTCGCGGAGCAGCTCATAAACGGCGTGAGGAAAATTGTCATCTTTCTGTCGCGTTCCGAAGGAAGAGTGCGGGCAGCCATAATAGCCGGCACGGAGCAGCCGAAGCCTATCAGCATGGGCACAAAGCTCCTGCCCGAAAGTCCTATCTTGCGCAGCGGTCTGTCCATAACGAAAGCCACACGCGCCATGTAACCCGTATCCTCTATTATGGAAAGAAACAGGAAAAGAATAACTATAACAGGAAGGAAGCTCAGCACAGAACCGACACCGGCAAACACTCCGTCGATAATCAGCGATTTGACAACGGGATTAAGCCCGTAAGCGGTCAGAGCCGAAGCACACAAAGCCGTAGTCCGCGCTATAAGCGCTTCAAAGCGTTCGGAAAGCGCCGCGCCGAAAACGCCGAACGTCAGCCAGAAAACAAGCCCCATAATGACGAAAAACGCGGGAAGCGCGGTATATTTTCCTGTGAGAACCTTGTCAAAACGCAGGCTTCGTGCGCGCGCCAGATTTTCAACAGGCTTAACAACGGCAGCGCCGCACACCTTCTCTATGAAATCAAACCGCATGTCAGCCATTGCGGCGTATCTGTCTATCCCTGTTTCGTTCTCCATCTCGACAATAATATGCTCAAGCATTTCCTTTTCATTATCGTCAAGCTTAAGCTGCTCCATAACGGGCATGTCGCCTTCAACAAGCTTCGTTGCGGCAAAACGCAGCGGCAGTCCGCACCTTTTGGCGTGATCTTCAATCAGGTGAACAACCCCGTGAATACAGCGGTGAACCGCTCCGCCGTCAGGACCGTCCGCATCGCAGAAATCAAGCCTGCCCGGACGCTCTCTGAAACGCGCTACGTGCAGGGCGTGTCGCACGGCTTCACCCACGCCTTCGCCGCTGGACGCTGAAACAGGAACAACCGGAATCCCGAGTGCCTCCTCAAGTCTGTTGACAAGAATAGTGCCGCCGTTCTCGCGCACCTCGTCCATCATGTTCAAAGCAAGAACCATCGGTATATTCAGCTCAATCAGCTGCATCGTGAGATACAAATTGCGCTCAATATTCGTAGCGTCAACAATATTTATAATGCAGTCCGGCTTTTCCTTCATAAGGAAATCTCGCGTCACAAGTTCCTCGCTCGTGTACGGCGACAGGGAATAAATACCCGGCAGATCCGTGACAAGCGTATTCTCGTGACCCCGTATCGCTCCGTCCTTGCGGTCAACCGTAACACCGGGGAAATTGCCCACGTGCTGCTTGGCGCCCGTCAGCTGATTGAACAGCGTCGTCTTTCCCGTATTCTGATTGCCGGCGAGGGCAAACGTAATCCTCTGCCCCTCAGGAATTTCGTCCCCGCTCTGCTTCACGTGGTAAATGCCAAACTCGCCGAGCTGCGGATGCCGTGTATCCTCTGCCTGAACCGCGGAATTTGACGGCGCGGCTGAATTTTCGGCAGGTGCGATCTCAATCCGTTTTGCGTCGGCAAGCCTCAGCGTCAGCTCATAGCCGCGAATCTGAAACTCAAGCGGGTCGCCCATCGGCGCTTTTTTGACAAGCTTCAGGACAGTCCCCGGCGTAAGCCCCATATCCAAAATATGCCTGCGCAGCGAAGCCTCGCCGCCCACGCTCTTTATTACAGCGCTCTGTCCGATATTCAAATCTGAAAGAAACATGCTCCGTCCTCCGCGACACTCTTTTTTACAAAAACATTATAGCACAAATTAGTTAGCCGCGGCTAATTTATTAAAATTTTTCAAAACTTTTCAAAAGCTTTTATTATTTTTTCGAAAAAATAAATTTCTTTTGCATTTCTTTTAAATTATTTTCGTTTTTTATTTCCGAATAAGCTCCGAACACAGGCTCTGTCAGCATTTACCGATAGCCTGTTACAAATTTCTTATTTAGTGTCACACTTTTGCAAATACTGCATAAAGCATTGATATTACTATGCTTTTCAGCAGTTCTTCGTTCTGCGTTCATAGTTCTTCGTTTCCCCTTCGCGGCATGTTACAAATTTCTTATTCAGTGAACATTATAGTACAGAGAGTGACGGGGAACAGAATTGTTGTTTTTAATCCTGTTCCGGCTCGGTGGTTTTGAAACGTTGGGATGGCTTAGCAGAGCCTGCACTTCCTTTCGTTTCCTGCTAAAGCTTCCGGGTTTTGTCACTTTTACGCATTACGTGATGCGCGCACCTTCGGTGGTAAGACCGCTGCCTTTACGGCTACAGGGTTTAAGCACTTCGGTAACGTTCTCCGGCGGAGTTCGGGCTTAAGCTCTTATACGCGAGGCCTCTGTGACCAAGGGTGTGGGCAGGGAAAGCAAGAGCCCTGCGGCTTCGGAGGAAAATGAACGGTGCTCCCAGTAAGAAGTAATCCGAAGTGCAACAAAAAGTAACAAAAAGCAACAAAACAGAGGCAGATTGCCGAAATGTAAATTTCGGCAGTCAA
>JAUNNW010000058.1 GCA_030531285.1 Synergistaceae bacterium
TAGTAATCAAAACACTGGAACATGAAGAGATGTCCAGAGGCGGTATCGTTCTTCCGGATTCGGCGAAGGAAAAGCCGTTTGAGGGCGAAGTTGTGGCGGTCGGCGACGGCAGAATTACAGATGACGGCAAACGCCAGAAAATGGAAGTCAAAGTGAAAGACAGGGTTGTCTACAGCAAATATTCAGGCACCGAAATCAAACTTGACGGCGAAGAATATCTCATCCTCAGCGAAAGAGATATTCTTGCGATAGTCACGAAATAACGGGAGGTTTTTATCATGGCAAAAATTCTTCTTTTCAAGGAAGATGCCCGCAGGGCAATGGAGCGCGGCATCAATAAAGTGGCGGACACAGTTGGAATTACGCTCGGACCTAAGGGCCGCAACGTAGTTCTTGAGAAAAAATTCGGCTCACCGCTTATCACGAACGACGGCGTTACGATTGCCAAGGAATTTGAACTGGAAGATCCGTTTGAAAATATGGGCGCACAGCTTCTTAAAGAAGTCGCGTCAAAGACAAACGATGTCGCCGGCGACGGAACAACGACCGCGACCGTTCTTGCTCAGGCTATGATTCATGACGGCATCAAAAACGTTGCCGCCGGCGCGAACGGTATGCTTATCCGCAAGGGTATGGAACTTGCAACGGCAAACGTTGTTGAAGCGCTCAAAAAGAAAGCGGCGAAGGTTAAAGGGCATGACGGAATCGCGCAGGTTGCGGCAATTTCAGCCAATGACCAGATGATCGGCGGGCTCATCGCGGACGCTATGGGCAAGGTGGGACAGGAAGGCGTTATCACCGTTGAAGACAGCAAGAGCCTCGGCACGACGCTTGAAACGGTTGAAGGTCTCCAGTTTGACCGCGGCTATCTCAGCCCGTATATGATTACAGACGCAGACCGCATGGAAGCTGTTCTTGAGGACGCCAATATTCTTATCGCAGACAGCAAGATCAGCAATGTCAAGGATATGCTCGGACTTCTCGAAAAGATAGTCCAGCTTGGCAAGCCGCTTCTTATAATCGCTGAAGACGTGGAAGGCGAAGCCCTTGCAACGCTTGTTGTCAACAAACTCCGCGGCATTCTTCAGGTTGTTGCCGTCAAAGCCCCGGGATTTGGCGACAGAAGAAAAGAAATGCTCAAGGATATAGCCGCGGTTACGGGCGGCACCGTCGTCAGCGAAGAAGTCGGTCTTAAACTTGACACAGCCGGCGTCGAAGTGCTTGGTAAAGCCAAAAAGGTTACGATTACCAAAGAAAATACGACAATCGTCAACGGCAAAGGCGACAAAAAAGACATCGAAAGCCGCGCTGCACAGATCCGCAAACAGATTGCCGATACAACGTCTGACTACGACAAGGAAAAACTTCAGGAACGCCTTGCGAAACTCAGCGGCGGCGTAGCGGTTATTCAGGTCGGGGCAGCCACGGAAACAGAGCAGAAAGAACTCAAACTCCGCATCGAAGACGCTCTCAACTCAACGCGCGCGGCAGTTGAAGAAGGCATCGTCCCGGGCGGCGGCGTGGCGCTTGTAAGCTGCATCAGCGGACTTGAAAAATACATTGACACGCTCAAAGGCGACGTTAAAACAGGAGCTGCGATTATTCTCCGCGCGCTTTCAGTGCCTCTTAAAATTATCGCCGAAAACGCAGGCATGAAAGGCGACGTCATCTGCGAAAAAGTTGCGGCGCTCAAAGCAGGTCAGGGACTTGACGCAACCTCAGGCGAATACGTTGACATGATCAAAGCCGGCATTATTGACCCTGTAAAGGTTACGCGCTATGCTCTCCAGAACGCAAGCTCAATAGCGGCAATGATTTTGACGACAGACGCGCTTGTTGCCGACAAACCGAAGACAGAACCCGAAATGCCTCAGGGCGCGCCCGGAATGGGCGGAATGCCCGGCGGTATGTACTAAACGCAAGAAGTCAGCTGAAATAAAAAATCCCCGATTATTCGGGGATTTTTTTTGAGGGATTTCTGAAAGAGCAGGGCAGCGGCGCTTTGCATTTTCCGCACGTGTCAGCGGCGCCGAGCGAAAGCGTGCGGATAAATTTGTCAATCTGGGCTTTGCAGCGAATTTTGTCATACCGCGCCTGCCCGTCTTTTATGTACAATGCTTCGCAGGGACAGCGTTTCACACATTCCGCGCAGCTTCCGTCCAGTTTGTAAAGGCAGTATTCAGTGTCAGGACGCGGCGTCGGCGGCAGTTTCCATTCCGTAACAAAACTTCCGATTCGCCCGCAGCAGCCCTGTTCGGTAATTATCATGTTGTTTATGCCGAATGTGCCGATACCTGCGATATACGCTGAACTTCTTTGCGACCAGCTGCTTGTTAAAGACGGGTCTCCGTTATGTTTTTTAATTTCATCGTCTGACGCTTTGGGTATTTTTGCCGTTTTATAACCGCGCTTTTCAATTTTTGAACAGACGGCATCAACCGTTTCGGATATAAGCAGATTCGTTTCAAGATAAGCAATATCCCATTCAAGAGAACTTTCTTCGCCCTTGATATTGCTGTTTGCTATGTCGTGCGCCAGCGGAATGAAAAACACGACAACAGACTGCGCCTGCGGAAGAATTTCCGACGGCAGCAGATGCCAAGGTCCGGCGATTTTTTTCAGGTCAGCATAGAGGCTGTCATTTGCGCAGGCGATGCCGCAAATGGGAACGCCCCAGCCTGTTGCCGTCTCATGACTGTTTTTGTAATCCCTGACAAAATCTTTTATCCAGTCAAAAACCATCTCTCTGTTTTGCACGAAACATACCTCCAATACCCGCTGTGCTTGGAAAAATTATAATATTTTCGCCGTGTTTGTCAAACAGGGAAAATCGGCGTTTTGAAATTGTTTCTTGCAAATGAACGGCTTGGCAGTATAATTATCAAACGTTAAGGCAAATTATATCAGCACAGGGGGTATCATAGATGGACGCAAACAAACGGCCGGAAACAATGCAGCGTATTACAACGCCGGAACTTGCTCAGGCGTTTATTGACGAACAGATTGCAGAGGCAAGGAAACAGATTGGGGACAAAAAGGTCCTGCTTGCGCTTTCAGGCGGGGTGGATTCGTCGGTAGTTGCGGCGCTGCTCATTAAAGCCGTCGGCAGACAGCTTGTATGCGTTCACGTCAACCACGGGCTTCTCCGCAAGGGCGAGCCTGAGCAGGTTGTTGACGTTTTCAGAAATCAAATGGACGCGAACCTTATTTACGTTGACGCGGCAGACCGTTTCCTTGACAAGCTTGCCGGAGTGGCTGAGCCTGAAAAGAAACGCAAAATTATTGGCGCGGAATTTATCCGCGTGTTTGAAGAAGAGGCGCGCAAACTTGATGACATAGCGTTTCTCGCGCAGGGAACAATTTATCCCGATATTCTTGAAAGCGGCCCCGTTAAATCTCACCACAACGTTGGCGGGCTGCCCGACGATTTCGCGTTTGAGCTTGTTGAGCCTGTTAAATTTCTTTATAAAGACGAAGTACGCGTCGTCGGAAAACAGCTTGGTCTGCCTGACAATATGGTGTACCGCCAGCCTTTCCCGGGCCCGGGCCTTGGCGTGCGCTGCGTGGGGGCGATTACGCGCGACAGGCTTGAGGCAGTTCGCGAATCTGACGCGATTCTTCGCGAAGAATTTGCCAAAAACGGGCTTGCAGGCAAGGTATGGCAGTATTTCACGATAGTTCCGGATTTTAAATCCACGGGCATTACAGACGGGCTTCGCACATACGACTGGCCGGTGGTAATCCGCGCCGTCAACACTGTGGACGCCGTAACCGCTTCGGTTGAAAACGTTCCGTTTGAGCTGCTTCAGCATATTACGAAAAGAATTACATCCGAAGTTAAAGGCGTCAACAGAGTTCTCTTCGACCTCACACCGAAACCAAGCGGCACAATAGAGTGGGAATAAAAACAGGGAGAGCGTCAGGCTCTCCCTGTTTTTTTCGCGTTTGTCAAATTATACGGGTTATTTGGACGCGGCTTTTGCTTTCTGCGCGTTTTCCACGTTTTTCTCCATTATTTTTTTGAAAGCATCTGCCTTGCCCGGAATTTGCGCAATTCTGGCAAGCACCGGCGCAAGCCCGCGGATATGCCTGTAATGCGGGTTTGTATCAAGCAGCTTCTGTTCAAGTTCAGTGCGTTCTGCTTCAGGATTGTCTTCCATGTGCAGATTTCCCTGCGCCAAAATCATAACTTTTCTTGTGTCGTCGGTGAAGGGCTGCCACTCAACTGCTTTTCCGTCAGGGTTGTCCTGAGCGGAAAGCGAAGGATTGCCTGTTTTTGCGAAGTTAATCCACATTCTCTGCAGCTGCTTTGCGTAGGCGCGGTTTTCCTTGGTGTTCTTTGCCTGCTCGTTGTCAAAGTTTCCGAAAACAAACGGCAGCTCAACTGCGTGGCAAGCTTTAAGTGTTTCCTGCTTGGGTCCTTCTATTTCTTTGTCCACGCGGTAGAAAAATTCTTTTCCGCCCTGTTTTGCGTGGGCTATTGCCTGATACATCTGTCCTGCGCGGAAGAATTGTCCGTTGCCGAATTCCGTGAGAGCCCATTCTTTGCCGTAGGTTTTTGTCAGAAGGTCCATGAGCTTTGCTGACGTTTCAAGATATTCAGGCGAGGCGTTTTCCGCAAGCATTTTGTATGTAACGTCGTTGACAAGGTTGAAGAAGTCTATGTCATCGGCAAAGACTTCTATGAAATAGCGCCATTCGTCTTTTGTAATGCCCTGCATAATCTCTATATCCTTTATTGCCGCGCCGTTCCATGCGCCGAGCGTGTCTGACGGCAGCATCCGCTCGTCAATAATCGGGAAATTGTAGGTTTGCATTCCGCCTTCGTCAACCCAAAATTTGCTCAGATCTTCGTAGCTGATTTTAATAAGGTCGTCCATATTTTTAGCGCCGAAACGTTTCATCAGTGTTTTTGTCAGGACTTGGCTGTCTGCCCTTTTTTGTCCGTAGGTGCAGGCTCCGCTCATCGGTATCGCGCGTTTGAACAATCCTTTTGAAAGCGGGCTTACGACAATGTTGGAGACGCTTCCTCCGCCTGCCGATTCGCCGAAAATTGTTACGCAGTCGGGGTCGCCGCCGAACGCCGCTATGTTTTTCTTAACCCATTTAAGCGTTGCGATTTGGTCAAGCAGCGGCAGGTTGCACGCGTCCATATAATTTTCGCCGCCGGGCACCTGTGAGAAATCCACAATCCCCATCAGCCCGAAACGGTAGGTTGTTACAACGAGTATAACGTCCGGATTTTCACGCACGAAATTAAAACCGTCGTACAGAGGGTCGCTGTGTCCTCCCTGTTCGTAACCGCCGCCGTGAATGAAGACCATTACCGGCTTTTTGCTGTTTTTGTCCTTTGAATTTACAAACACGTTAAGCGACAGGCAGTCTTCGCCCTGTTCGTAAAGAGAGGCTCTCTCGTAGGGGTCAGGCACTTGCAGACAGCTTTTCCCGTCATGGCAGGCTTCAAACACTTTGTCAGACGGAAGCGGTTCCTGCGGGGCTTTCCAGCGCAAGCTGCCGACAGGCTGCTGCGCGTAGGGAATGCCGCGAAATTCAATAACGTCGCCTGTCTTTTTCCCTACAAAAACGCCGTTTTCGCATTTTGCGGAAAGAGCCTTGTCGTAACTTCCCGTGATTTCATTGTTCGGCGCATAGTCAAACAACTTTGCCTCGCGGTATCCGCTGTTGCCGCCGCAGAAAGCAAACAGCGCTGCGGCTGCGCAGATTATTACAACCGCTGCCAAAACAAATTTTTTCTTCATGTCGTCCTCTCCCTTGTGTTAAATTTGTGTAACTGACGGTATTATACCACAGGAGTGCGAGAGCGGAATGCAATATGCCGAACTTTGTGATACAATAACGGCGCAGTTAATCAATATAACAACGGAGGTCTTTGAAATGAACATTGGAGGTTTGAGGCTGAAAAAAGTTTCGGCGGCGGTTTTGGCGGCGCTTGCGCTTGTTGCCGTGAGTGTTTTGCCGGCGTTTTGCGCAGAAAAGAAATACACGCAGACAGAGCTTGCATATATGCCCGCAACGGAGCAGATAAAACTTTTTAAGACAGGCGCGATTACCCCGACAGACGTGCTTGAAGCGCAGATTGCAAGGGTTAAAGAATTTAACGGCCCTGTCAACACGTCACGCGAAGAACTGAAAGATTATCTGAATTTTAACGGCAAGGTTAACGCAATCTGCTTTGACCGTTTCGATGAAGCAAGAAAAGCGGCAAAAGAAGCGGAACTGCGCTACAAAAACGGCACGGCGCGTCCTCTTGAAGGCATCACCGTCGGAATAAAAAACGAAAACGAAGTTAAAGGCTGGCGCGTTGACATGGGCTCGCTGATACTGAAAGACGCGCCCGTATGCGAAAACGACGGCGCGATAATTGACAAGTTGAAGGCAGCCGGTGCCATTCCCGTATTTTCAACCAACGTGCCGGAATTTTACGTCAGTTCAATGACGTGGAACAAACTCTACGGTGTTACGCGCAACCCGTGGAATTTATACTACGGCGTAGGAGGCTCATCTGGCGGTTCCTGCGCCTCTCTTGCGGCAGGCTTTTGCACGCTTGCCACAGGCTCTGACATGGGAGGCTCAATACGCATACCTGCCGCAATGTGCGGCGTGTACGGCTTCAAACCGCCGTTTGGCAGAGTGCCGACGTCTGAAATCTGCTATGAAACGCTTGGTCCTCTTGCAAGAACTTTCGGCGATATGCGGTTAATGCAGAATATCATTTGCGGGCCAAGCCATAAAATACATTCTTCGCTGCGCCCGAAGCTTGAATACCCTGAAAGTTACGAATCGCTCAAAGGGCAGAAAGTCGCGCTGTGCTATTTCAAAAATTGGCTGAGCGGAGGCTGTGACAGGGAAGTCAACGTTTCTATGGACAAGACGGCAGAGCTGCTGAAAAAAGCTGGTGCTGAAGTTGTTGTCATCGATCTTGACTGGAGCGCGGAAAAATTTATAAAAACCTACATCAACGGGCTGATGTCAACGGAAATGTACGAACTGATTGCCATGGCTGAAGGGCATAAAGAATTGCTGTGCAGATATTGCGAGGTTTTCTTCAAAGGAGACGGCGATTTTGGTCCCAAAAAACTTATCGAAGCAGGGCGCATGCTTAACGCGATGCATAAAGAAATTCAGAAGAAAGTATTTGCCAAAGGCTGTATGGCGCTGGTTATGCCAAGCCTTGCGACACCGAAAGTTCCTGCGGATTTTGAAGCGTCCCCGGACAAGCTTGCGGATATTAACGGTACGCAGCACAAAAGCATAGATATCTGCCTTACGCCGCTGTGGAATCTCCTCAGCCGCTATCCTGTCGTCAACGTCCCAGTCTGCCTGTCGGCGAGAAACGTCCCAGTTGGTATTCAGATTGTTGGCAACACCTACGACGACCTTGCGGCATTCCGCGTAGCGTCAGCGCTTTCAAAAACAAACAGACAGCTCTACACGGACGGTCTGTTCCCCGATTTCAGAAAAGAAAAATAAGAAGAATTACCGTATTCTTTGGGACGGCATAAGCCGTCCCGCTTATGCTATAATAAGCGCGGAGCAGATTGAATTTTATAGGGAGGCGGCAGAATGAAGAAAAAATTTGTATGGCTTTTGGCGGCGGTTATTGTTGGAGCGGCGGTTTTTTGTTTTTCACTTAACAAATCCTGCAAGACGGACTGCTCTGCCAAGCCGGCGGAAGCGATGAAGGTTGAGAAGGTATCCGAGTATCTGTACAAGATTCGCTATAACGACATTGATTACAGCGTAATCGATAATTGGTCTGAACTGATGGAAAAATCTTACAAGGGAATATCGTCTGCCGGAAACGAAAAGGCGTTTGCCTGTACGGCTGTTGTGAACGGAAATATTTACGGGCGCAATTTGGACTTTTTCATCGGTCAGTATCCTGAATTTATCGTTTGGGTTGACGGGAAAGAGGGGCGCTACGCAAGCATGGCGGTAGGCTCTGTGCTGAACGTTGACCGAAAGGAAGCAGAAAGCGGAAAATTGTCTGAGGACACTATAAGGATGCTTCCGTTTATGATTTATGACGGCATAAACGAAAAGGGCGTAGCGTGCAACATGAACTACGTTCCGAAAGACGTTAAACATGACAGCACAAACCCGAAAGCAGAGGAATTGCCCTATTTCTTACTAATCCGCTACGTTCTTGACAACGCGGCAAGCGCGGCAGAGGGGGTTGAACTGCTGAAAGGCAGAAACCTTGTTGATAAACCTGCGCTCTCGTCGCTTCACTGGATAATTGCAGACCCGAAAGAGTCATATCTGATTGAAATCGTGGACAATGAAATGCGTGTTGTCAAAAATCCGAAGGCAATGACGAATTATTACCGCTCAATTAAGGATTATACGCCCCATGCCTGCGGCATCGAGCGTATGGACATCGTTAACAAAAATTACGACAAGGCAAATACTGTCGAGGGAATGAGCAGCCTGCTGCAGAGCGTACATTACACGCAAGCATACAAAAAGAGTACAAATCCGTTCTGGTATTCGGAGCACTATCAGTACGACAGCGCAACGGGAAAGGATTACACCGTGAACACGCCGAAAGAAGAGATG
>JAUNNW010000059.1 GCA_030531285.1 Synergistaceae bacterium
AAAAATTAAAACGGCTTGGGAGATTTTTATAATTTTATAATTCCCAAGCCGTTTTGTTTATGTCCGTCTGTTTAGTTTGCTTTTGTTTCGCAGTATTTGCAGCGGTAAGTCTTTGTTTCTTCGTCCGCAAGGTAGAATACGTGGTCAAGCTCCTGTTCCGTGCCTGTGATGCAGCGCGGGTTTTTGCAGCGGATAACGTTTTTAAGCAGTTTCGGCGTGCCTATCGTGTGTTTTTCAACAAGTTTTTCGTCTTTGATGACGTTTATGGTCGCCGTTGGGTCAACGTAGCCGATTACGTCAAGGTTCACCGTTATATCGGCGTCTATTTTAATTATGTCTTTTCTTCCTTTTTTTTCGCTGTACGCATTTTTTATTATTGCCACAGAGCAGTCCAGTTCTTCAAGTCCGAGCAGCTCGTAAAGTTTCATTCCTCTCCCTGCCGTGATGTGGTCAATTACTATTCCGTTGCGTATGGAGTCTATTCTCATAACGTTCCCGCCTCCTTGAGCAGTTTCAGCATAAGCGCCATGCGCATGTATTTTCCGTTCAGCACCTGTTTGAAGTAGCACGCGCGCGGGTCATCGTCTATCGCAACGCTGATTTCGTTGACGCGCGGCAGCGGGTGCATTATGCAGAGGTCCTTTTTCGCGTTCGTCAGTTTTTTCGGCGTGAGTATGTAACTGTCTTTCAGGCGCAGGTAGTCTTCTTCGTTGAAGAAGCGTTCTCTCTGGACGCGCGTCATGTAGAGTATATCGAGTTCGGGCATTGTGCCTTCAAGGTCTGTTGTCTGCCGGTAGCGGATGCTGCGTTTCGCAAGCACGTCTTTTTTGACGTAGCTAGGCAGTTTCAGCTCTTCCGGCGAGATGAGCACGAAGCTGTTTCCCTTGTAGCGCGACATCGCATTGATGAGCGAGTGTACCGTGCGCCCGAATTTAAGGTCTCCGCACAGTCCTATCGTAAGGTTGCTGAAGCCGCCTTTTTCGCGGTGGATTGTGAGCAGGTCGGCAAGCGTTTGCGTCGGGTGGCAGTGTCCCCCGTCTCCGGCGTTGATTACGGGAACAGAGGCGTTGTTGGCGGCAACAAGAGCTGCGCCTTCTTTCGGGTGGCGCATCGCGATTATATCCGCATAGCAGCTGACGGTTTTTGCCGTGTCTGCAACGCTTTCGCCTTTTGCGGCGGAGGAGTTGCCCGCCGCCGAGAAGCCGATTACGTTTCCCCCAAGTTCGTACATTGCCGCTTCAAAGCTGAGGCGCGTTCTCGTTGACGGTTCGAAGAAAAGCGTCGCAAGTTTTTTCCCGCGGCATATTTCACCATATTTCTTTGGATTTTCGATAATGTCGCAGGCTGTTTTTATGAGCTCGTTAAGCTCGTCAAGCGACAAATCTGATACGTCGATGATGCTGCGCATTATAAGAGACCTCCTTTTAATAAAATTTTGGAAACCAAATTACCAAGTACCAATTACTAATTACCAATTTTGGTATTTTGTTTTTGCTGTTTTATCCAGCTTTCGTCGGACGGATTGTTGCGGAAAGCGATGAGTTGTTTTATTTCTTCTGGTTTGATGTAGCCTTCCTCAGCCGCAACTTCGGCGATGACGTCAAAATTTGTAAGAGATATGTTTTTCACGTTTGCTTCAGCAAGACGATCCAGTCCTTTTTTCATTCCGTAGGTAAATATGCTTGCAATGCCAAGCACTTCTGCGCCCGCTTCGCGGAGGACATCAACAACTTCAAGCACACTGCCTGCTGTTGAGATAAGGTCTTCAATGACAACGACCTTCTGCCCGCGTTCAAGTTTTCCTTCTATTTGATTCTGTCTGCCGTGGTCTTTTGCGCCGCTGCGTACGTAGCCCATAGGCAGATTAAGCAGATGTCCGGTTATCGCCGCGTGAGCAATTCCGGCTGTCGATGTTCCCATAAGCACTTCGGCCTCCGGGTAGTTTTCTTTTATAAGCTGCGCAAGTCCGTTTTCAATGTCGCTGCGCACTTCGGGCGCCGTGAGCGTCAGACGGTTGTCGCAGTACACGGGGCTTTTGATGCCGCTTGCCCATGTGAACGGTTCCTGCGGACGGAAAAATACCGCTTTGATTGAGAGCAGGTCTTTTGCTATTTTTTTCTGCATTTTCTGTTCCTCCCTGTTATCCGATAAATTCTTTTACACATCTGTTGTACGCCGCAACAGGGTTTTCCGCCGCCGCTACCGGCCTGCCTACTACTATGAAATCAGACCCTGCAAGTTTTGCCTGTGCAGGGGTCATAACGCGTTTTTGGTCGCCTTTGTCGCAGGCGGCAAAGCGAACGCCCGGGGTTACCGTAAGGAACTGTCTGCCGCAGGTTTCGTGAACCTTTGCCGCTTCCAGCGGCGAGCAGACGACTCCGTCAAGTCCGGCATTTTTGGCTGTCAGCGCATAGTGCATTACAACCTCGTCAATCGGTTTGTTTATAAGCAGGTCGCGCTCCAGCGTTTCCTGGTCGGTGCTTGTGAGTTGTGTTACGGCTATGAGCAGCGGACGGCTGCCGTCTGCTCTTGTAAGTCCTTCAAGTGCGCCCTGCATCATTGCCGTTGCGCCTGCCGCGTGAAGGTTGCAGATGTCAATGTCAAGCCGCGAAAGCACCGCCATTGTTTTTTTGACGGTGTTCGGTATGTCGTGCAGTTTCAAGTCAAGGAATATTTTGTGACCGCGCGCTTTTATTTCGCGCACGATTTGCGGACCTTCCGCATAAAAAAGTTCCATGCCTATTTTTACGAACGGTTTTCTGTCAGTAAATTTGTCAAGGAAGCCGTACAGCTGTTCCGCGCCTGAAAAATCGCACGCTACGATAACGTCTCTTTCCATTACAGGGCACCTCCGATGATGTCTTTAAGATTTTTTATTCCGTATTTGTCCATTGTTTTGGGAAGCTGTTTTATGATTTTCGGGCAGACAAACGGGTCTATAAGATTCGCCGCGCCAACCTGTACTGCACAGGCACCGGCAAGCATCATTTCTATTACGTCTTCCGCCGTTGATATCCCTCCGAGACCAATTACGGGAATTTTTACCGCTTTTGCGACCTGATAAACCATTCTTAAAGCAACAGGGAATACCGCGGGGCCTGAAAGCCCTCCCGTAGTGTTTGCAAGCAACGGTTTTTTGCTGCTCAGGTTTATTCTCATGCCGAGCAGCGTGTTTATAAGGCTTATTCCGTCAGCCCCCGCGGCTTCAACCGCTTTCGCGACTGAAACGATGTCTGTTACATTCGGCGTAAGTTTTATTATTACAGGTTTTTTTGCAGCTTTTTTAACTGCTTTTGTCACTTTTGCAGCTGATTTTGGTTCTGTTCCGAATGCCATTGCCCCTCCGTGAACGTTAGGACAGCTTATGTTGACTTCAAGCCAGCCGATTTGCGGCTCTGCGTCAAGCCGTCCGCAAACGTATGCATATTCTTCAAGGGAAAATCCGCTGACGTTCGCCATGACAGGTTTGTGAAAAACTTTTTTCAGCGCCGGCAGTTCCTCCGATATTACTTTGTCAACACCGGGGTTTTGCAGCCCGACTGCGTTGAGCATTCCTGACGGCGTTTCGGCTATTCTCGGCGGAGTGTTGCCGTAGCGCGGTTCCCGCGTTGTTCCCTTAAAGGAAAAGGTGCCGAGAATATTTATGTCGTAGAGTTCCGCAAATTCGCAGCCGTAGCCGAAAGTGCCGCTGGCAGGTATTACAGGATTGTCAAGTTCAATGCCGCAGAGGCTTGTGGTTAAGCGTCCCATAGAATTTCCTCCTTGAACAGGACTGGCCCGTCTTTGCATATTCTTTTGCTGCCGGTTATTGTCTTGCACGAACAGCCCATGCATGCTCCAAAGCCGCATCCCATGCGCTCTTCAAAGCTGAACTGCCCCGAGGTTTTGCAGTTTTCATATACAGCGCGAAGCATTGGCTCGGGTCCGCAGCAGAAGACGTGCGTGTACGAAAGTTCTTTCATTGCGTCTGTTACAAAACCTTTCACGCCGGAGGAACCGTCGGTTGTCGTTATAATTACTTTGGCGCCGAGTTTTTCAAATTCATCCGCGCAAAAAATTTCCTCTGCCGTGTTAAATCCGAGAATTGCCGTAACTGTTTTCTCCTGCGCAATTAACTTTTTGGCAAGCAGATACATGGGAGGGACGCCTAAACCTCCTCCTAAAAGCAACGGTTTTTCTCCGGCGCGGGATAGGTCGCAGCCGTTGCCAAGCCCTGTGAGAACGTCAAGTTTAGCGCCGTTTTCAAGCGTTGTCATATATTCCGTGCCGTGTCCGACAGCCTTGTAGATTATCGTTACGCTTTTTTCATCAAGGTCATAGACTGATATGGGGCGGCGCAGATAAAATCCGTCAAGTTTTATGTTTATAAACTGCCCCGGTTTTGTAATTGCCGTCACATCGCCTTCCAGCCGCATTTTGTACACGGCAGGGGCAAGCCTGCTGTTTTGCGTTACTGTCAAAAACTGCTGTTCCATATCTGTTTCCTTTCCAACTACGCATTTATCGGAGATACGTTGAGCGTGGTTTCTTCAAGCACGTCAAGCACTATTCTTACCGTGTCAAGCGCCGTAAAGATTGTTACGTTGTTTTCCGTAGCGCTGCTGCGTATCATGTGCCCGTCCGTTTCCTGTTCGGAAGCTCCAACTTGTTTTGTGTTTATGACGTAGGCAATTTTTCCGGTTCTGATCGCGTCAAGAATTTCTTCGCTGCCTTCGCTGATTTTTCTCAAGACATGAGTTTTTATTCCGTTGTCCTTGAGGAATGCCGCAGTGCCCTTTGTCGCGGCTATGTTGAAGCCGAGCCTGTAGAAACGGCGCATCAGCGGAAGAATTTCCGGCTTGTCTTCATCGGCTACGGTTACAAAAATCGTGCCGTAATTTGCAAGCAGCATTCCTGACGCCTGCAGCGCTTTGTAAAACGCGCGGTTAAGCTTGTCGTCGTAGCCTATGGCTTCGCCCGTTGATTTCATTTCAGGCGAGAGATAGGCGTCAAGCCCCTTGAGTTTGTTGAAAGAAAATACGGGAACCTTGATGTAGCAGCGTTTTTTCTCGTCAGGATAGATGTCGAATATTCCCTGTTCTTTCAGACTGATGCCCAAAATCGCTTTCGTGGCGATGTCCGCAAGCGGGCAGCCCGTAGCTTTTGAAAGGAACGGCACCGTGCGCGACGAGCGAGGGTTGACTTCAATTATATAGACGTTTTCGTCTTTGTCGACTATGAACTGTATGTTGTAAAGCCCCACGATACCTATGCCGAGACCAAGTTTTTTCGCGTAGCGGAGTATCGTTCCCTTGACTTTGTCGGAAATGCTGAAAGCGGGGTAGACGCTGATGGAGTCGCCTGAGTGGACGCCGGTGCGTTCTACAAGCTCCATTATTCCGGGAACAAATACGTTTCTTCCGTCGCAGATTGCGTCAATTTCAACTTCTTTGCCGTAAATATATTTGTCAACCAGCACAGGTTTGTCTTCGTCAATTTCAACCGCGTTTTTTAGGTAACGGCGCAGCTGTTCCTCGTCCGCAACAATCTGCATTGCCCTGCCTCCGAGCACAAAGCTGGGGCGCACAAGCACAGGATAACCGATTTCTGCCGCGGCGTTCACCCCGTCCTGAATGTTTGTTACGGCTTTGCCTTTGGGCTGCGGAATGTCGAGCTCAAGAAGCAGTTTTTCAAAGCTGTCCCTGTTTTCCGCACGGTCGATTGCCTCGCAGCCGGTTCCTATGATTTTTACGCCGAGGTCGGCAAGCGGCTGCGCAAGGTTTATTGCCGTCTGCCCTCCGAGGGAGGCAATAACGCCTTCTGGTTTCTCAAAGTTGATAATTGACATTACGTCTTCGGGAACCAAAGGTTCAAAATAGAGTTTGTCCGCTGTCGTGTAGTCTGTTGAAACCGTTTCGGGATTATTGTTGATTATGATTGCCTCGTAGCCGAGGCTTTTTATTGTCTGGACAGCGTGAACAGTGGAGTAGTCAAATTCAACTCCCTGTCCTATGCGTATGGGACCTGCTCCCAGCACTATAATTTTCTTTTTGTCTGTCAGCTGCGACTCATTTTCGCCGCTGTACGAAGAATAGAGATACGGGATGTATTTTCCTGTGTGCAGCGTGTCAACCATTCTGAAAACAGGTGTTATGCCGTAAGCATAACGTTTTTCCGCAACCTCTTTTTCAGGAATATTCCACTGGCGTGCGATAAAGAAGTCGGAGAAGCCCAGCTTTTTCGCCGCTTTCAGCAGTTCAAGGCTTCCGGAGTTTTCTTTCAGCGCGTTTTCCATGCTGATAATTCTCTGCATCGCTTCGAGGAAAAGCTCCGTTATCGCGGTTATTTCGTGCAGTTTTTTGACGGAAACACCGCGGTAAAGAGCTTCCGTGATGGCAAAAACGCTGTCATCGCGGAAAGCGCCCAGATAATCAAGCAGTTCTTCCGTCGTCATATTGTCAAATTTTGCTTTATAGACGTGCTTTACCCCTATTTCAAGCGAACGTATAGCTTTCAGGAAGCTTTCTTCAAGGTTCGCCCCGATGCCCATAACTTCGCCTGTGGCTTTCATCTGTGTTCCGAGTGTGTTGTCGGCATCCGCAAATTTGTCAAACGGGAAGCGCGGGAATTTGGTGATAACGTAATCAAGGCTGGGTTCTATTGCGGCTGTTCCGCCCGCAACAGGGATTTCTTCAAGCAGCATACCCACGGCTATTTTTGCCGTGACGCGCGCTATCGGATAGCCGCTCGCCTTGCTGGCAAGCGCCGAAGAACGGGAAACGCGCGGGTTGACTTCTATCAGGTAGTATCTGCTTGAATTTGGGTCAAGGGCAAACTGTACGTTGCAGCCGCCTTCAATTTTCAGTTCGCGGATAATTTTTATCGCGCTGTCATTCAGCATTTTTTTGTCTGCATCGCTCAGTGAAAGAATCGGCGCCACAACTATTGAATCTCCTGTATGAACGCCTACGGGGTCAACGTTTTCCATGCCGCATATCGTAATAGCGTGGTCTGATGAGTCGCGCATTACTTCAAATTCAATTTCCTTGTAACCTTTCACGCTTTTTTCAACCAGCACCTGATGCACAGGGGATAGTTTGAAAGCGTTGATGCCTATTGCTGCCAGCTCTTCCTCGTTGTTTGCAAAACCGCCCCCTGTACCTCCCAGCGTAAAGGCAGGGCGCAGAACTACGGGATAGCCTATTTTTTTCGCGGCTTCTTTTGCGTGTTCAAGGTCATAGGTAATTTCCGAAGGTATGACAGGTTCTCCTATTGACTGACACATTTCTTTGAAAAGCTCGCGGTCTTCGGCGCGTTCAATACTTTTACTGCTTGTTCCCAGCAGCTCAACGCCGCATTCCTTGAGAACTCCGGCTTTTTCAAGCTGCATTGCAAGATTAAGTCCTGTCTGTCCGCCAATGCCCGGAACTATTGCGTCAGGACGCTCCATGCGCAGTATTTTCGCTATGTAATCCACCGTAAGCGGCTCCATGTAAACTTTATCCGCAATACTTGTATCCGTCATAATCGTTGCAGGATTGGAATTCGCGAGAATAACCTCGTAACCTTCTTCCTTCAGCGCGAGACACGCCTGTGTTCCGGCATAGTCAAACTCTGCCGCTTGACCTATAACTATAGGCCCTGAGCCTATAATCAGCACTTTTTTGATATCCGTTCTTTTCATCTGTCAATCTTCCCTTCACAAAAAGCTTTTCAGGCGTTCTGTTTTTGTGCTGCCTCCGTGCATAAAAAAAGTCCTGCCCGTGCGGCAAGACCAACCCGCGGCATAATGCCGCACCGTTGCACTGCTCTTGCCGACCTCTCATGGATCGCCTTAAAGACATAACCATATCTAATCTGTACATACTAAGTATATATTCTGTACATATTGTGTCAACAGAAATTTTACTGCCGGCTATGGTATAATTTACACAGTTTCAGAAATCTCATTCAAAGAAGGCTTGCAGTATGAAAAGAATAATCAACACAAACAGAGCTCCTGAAGCAATAGGTCCTTATTCACAGGCGGTAGAAGTCAACGGAACCCTTTACGTATCAGGACAGGCACCGTTTGTGCCCGCTTCCGGTCAGGTTCCGTCTGAAGATATCAGGGAACAGACAAAACAGTCGCTTGAAAACGTTAAAGCGGTCGTTGAAGCGGCAGGCTACTCAATGGAAGACGTTGTTAAAGCAACTGTTTTTGTCAAAGACATGAACGATTTTGCCGCCGTCAACGAGGTGTACGCACAATATCTCGGAGAAACAAAACCTGCCCGCGCATGCGTTGAAGCAGCAAGGCTTCCCAGGGATATAAAGGTGGAAATAGAGGTTGTCGCGGCAAAGTAAACGCTGCATGCTTCTAACACATATTGCGTTTTGCCGGCATAAGCGGCGAACAACGAATATTCGGGCAAAATAAAACGGGGTGAAAATATCCCCCGTTTTATTTTTGGTTTTGTTTATATTCGTAAACTGTTTTGCCGTTGTGAACCGTTTTCAGGCAGCGTCCGAATACCTTTCTGCCTTCAA
>JAUNNW010000060.1 GCA_030531285.1 Synergistaceae bacterium
TATGTCTTGTGCTCGGTACCGGCATAGGAATATTCTTTCAGCAGTTCGGTGCTACGGCACAGCTTTTCCAGAACTTTGTGGACGTAAAATTTAACATTTCCGAAATAAAGCTTTTGTTTGTACAGTTCGGGTTTATGTTTGGCATAAAAATCAATCTTGGGACGATCTTCGGAGGAATTGCAGGGATACTGCTCTCACGCTGATGACTGAAATTATGCTTGCCTCAGCAAGCCCGAGAAGACGTGCGCTGCTTTCAGAACTTGGCTGGAATTTCAAGGCTGTCGTTTCGTATTTTGACGAAGTCCCGCTGGAGGGAGAAAGCCCTGAAGCCATGTCCGGGCGTTTTGCTTTGGGCAAGGCTGCCGAGGTTTCGGGACGTTTCCCGAAAGCATTGGTTATAGGTGCGGATACAATAGTAGTTATTGACGGAGAGGTATTAGGCAAACCGGCAGACGAGAAAGAAGCATGCCGTATGCTGGCGAAGTTGCAGGGCAGGAGCCATACCGTTATGACATCCGTTTCTATTGTTTCATCCGGAAGACAGTTGTCAGGTTTTGTAGAGAAAACAGATGTTGTTTTTAGAAAACTCTCGGAAGAAGAAATTAAAGGTTACGTCGCAACCGGCGAAAGTTTAGATAAAGCCGGTGCGTATGCCATTCAAGGATACGGTATGCTTTTGGTTGAAAGAATAAACGGCTGCTATTTTAACGTTGTCGGACTGCCTGTAGAGCGCTTGAGTATTGAACTTGACAAACTCGGTTTCAGTTTGAATAAACAATGGGGGGAATTAAATTGAAAACTTTTACCCGCAAACATATATATTTCGTTTTTACTGTCATAGCCCTTTTGTGTGCTTCCTCAGCTATTCTGCCAAGGATAAGATCCGAAAGTATGAATAAAAATTTTGCGTTTGCGGCAAATTACAGAGACCTGATTGCTCTTGCACAGCAGAGCGGAATACCGCAGAAACAGGCATGGGAAAAACTTAACGGCGGCTCCGTACTTGCGCTTACTGCACAGGAATTTACAGGGGAAGAAATTGTCAAGTATCATCCTATGGGTGCGGATTTTACGATGTTGGACGGCAAAGCCGCGATAGTATTTCCGAAAGAATTCAAGTATGCCGATAAAGTGCAGCGGTATTTTGAAGCGAAAATTCCGGGGACAGTAAAAAAAACAGACGATAAGGTAATATTTATTTTTCCTGCAACGGTTGAGTCTGTTTTCTCATATTCATTGCTTCCGGATTATGAATCGCTTGAATTCTGTAAAGCGAATGATATTAATGCACTGTTTAGGCTGGGCACCTGCCCCGTGTCCAACGGGGAACAGACTGCCTTTGCTCTTGATCGGTTGTTTACCGATTATCCTCAGATAAAAAATATCCTTCCGGCAGGCTTTATTATTGCCGGAAATCCGAACGTAAAACCGATTGCTGAAGTGCTGAAAAAGCACGGCGTCAGCCTGTCTCAGACAGAATTTTTCAAACAGGTCGGGGCATCAGGCGCATTTACTGCGGCTTATCCGTTTCTTGTGCCGCTTCACAGTCTTACGGCAGATGAGGTTATTTCAAAGAATATTTCCAGAAATGCAATAATTGAACGTTACGTGAGGGCAATACATGAGCGCTCAGTCAGAATTATTCTTGTAAGACCCTTTGAGCTGCTTATGGGAAACAAATTGGATGCTTTTTGCGAGGACCTTGCAAAAACAGCAGACAAACTTGCCATGAGAGGCTGCAAAGCAGTCTGGCCGGAGCCTTATAGGCCTTGGACGCGCGGAAGGCTTGCGGCTTTTGCCCTGGCGCTTGTTTTTGTATCTACAGTATGGTTTTACGGAGTCCGTCTTGTTTCGTCCACTGACGAAATCGCACAAATCAAAGAAATTGCGCTTCTTTTTGCCCTGTCTCTTGTTTATGCGTTATGTCTGCTGAAAATATCAGTTCTGGCAAAGCTGACAGGCGGTTTCTGCACAGGATTTGTCGCAGCCGAGGCAGCGTTGTGCGCTTTGGACGGAAAGAAAAAACTGCTTCCGGCACTTTTGATAATATTTGCCGGAGGTTTGTCTGCAGCTGCATTTTACGGAACAACAAAAGCCGCACTCAGACTTCTGCCTTTCTCGGGAGTAAAGCTTACGCTTCTGCTTCCGCCTCTGCTTGTTCTTTATCATGACCTAAAGGTCAGAATACATGATGAGACGGCAAAAGAACTCTTTGCCAGACCTGCGCTTTGGGGTGAACTTGCGCTTTCGGCAGTAGTGCTTGCCGCACTTTTGGTTATGGCGCTGCGGAGCGACAACGTTTCTGACGTACCTGCTTTTGAACTGGCTTTTCGTGATTTTCTTGAGAGAACGCTCGCCGTTCGTCCGAGGACAAAAGAAATTCTTATCGGATATCCTGCGCTTATGCTGTATTTTTACGTTAAACAGAAAGATTTGTTCCCTCATTACAGGGAAGCGCTGCGGCTTGCGGCAACGCTTGCTTTCTGCTCTGCGATGAATACCTTCTGTCACTTCCATACAAGACTTCAGCTCAGCGTAATCCGTGTTCTTAACGGATGGTGGCTTGGACTTGTGATTGGTTGTATTATTGTTCTTATTCTGCACTTTTTTATTAAAATATTTTGCGGCAGCAAAAAACAGGCGGTCTGAAAATGAAACTTGAGAGAAATATTGACGTACTTGTACTGGGTTATTACGGTTTCGGAAATTTGGGAGATGAACTGCTTGCGGAAGCAGTAGTCAGAAATCTTGTGTCTGCCGGCATACAGAGAGAGAAAATAGTTCTCCTGTCTGCTGATCCTCAGAAAAGCGAATCACGGACAGGAGTCAAATGTTACAACCGGTGGAACTTGGGCACCGTATCTGCTCTGCTGAAACAGTCAAAAAGCTTTCTGCTTGGCGGCGGCGGACTTTTTCAGGACGTTACAAGCGTTAAATCATGCGGATATTACTGGTGGGTTGTTCGTGCGGCGAAGATGTCAGGCACAAAGATATGGGCTGTGAGCCAGTCTGTCGGACCGCTTAAAAGCATGCTTGGCAAATACTTCACAAAAAATGCGCTGAAAAACTGCGCGTATCTCAGTGTCAGAGATCGGAAATCTTCCGCTTTGCTTGATTCAATCGGCGTCGAAAGTTACGAAACGGCGCCGGATCTTGTAATGGATATTCAGTTTACCGAAAAACACTGCGGCGGAGATACGCTGCTTTTAAATCTGCGTCCCGGCTATGACGCGGCAGCAGAGAGCGCTGTACGCATTGCAAATTTTACTGCCAAAAGAAACAAGCTTAAAATTATCGGAGTCGCATTTGCGAGAGAAGATCAAGTGTATCTCGAAAATCTGCAGGCTGACGATAAAATCAAGCTGAGGGACATTGTCCTATGTGAAACTGCCGAAGCTTTTGAAAAACTGGCAGTAAATGCCTCGCAGGCTGTAGGTATGAGACTTCATTTTGCAGAGCTCTGTGCACTTGCCTCACTGCCTGCCGCAATGTCTGCGTATGATCCTAAAGTCGCTGCTTTCTGTGAAGAATGGAAACTTCCGGTACTTACGGAAAAACTTTCCGACAAGTTCGCGGCTGTTGACTGCGGTATGCTTCAGGCAGCACGCGAAAAAATTGTTTCGGAATTCAGAAATGGACTTGCAGCTGTGCTTCAATAATTGGGGTGACGGGAAATGGATATACAGTTTAACGGTGTTACAAAAAGATATATGTCGGGCAGTTCAGCTCCAGCTTTGGAAAACGTATTCCTTAAAATCAAGAAAGGCGAGTTTGTCTATCTGATAGGAGAAACCGGTTCGGGAAAAAGTACGCTTCTTCGCTGCATAACGTGTGAAGTTATTCCTACAAACGGATATTTGACTGTCGGCGGTATGCAGCTCAGAAGAATGAACAGCGTTGCTCTTGCTCTCTACCGGAGGGAAATAGGTGTTGTCTTTCAGGATTTTCAACTGCTTCCGAAACTGACTGTGTTTGAAAATGCGGCTTTTGTGCTTGAAACCATGGGTTATTCCTCTGAACATATCAAACCGAGAGTGGCTGACGTTCTTAAGCAGGTCGGGTTGTGGACTCACCGCAATATGTACCCCAACCAGATTTCTGGTGGTGCCCAGCAGCGTCTTGCAATAGCGCGTGCGATAGTCAACGAACCATCTCTGATTATTGCGGACGAACCGACAGGAAACCTTGATGACCACACTGCGAAGCAGATTATGGAACTTATTTTTGATATAAACTCTCGCGGCACAACGGTTCTTATGGCAACGCACAACGCGAATCTCGTCAACAGCTATAAACACCGTGTTATAGAAATGCAGCAGGGACACGTGGTGAGAGATGAATACAATGGCTGCTACGAAGCAGCTTCTTCTGCGAGTGCTTCAGCCGGACAGAAAATGGAGGTGTCCGCAAATGGGTAAGTCGGGATACATTTTTAGGGATGGTTGGCGTCTCGTAAGCAGAAATCTCTGGGCAAGTATTCTTACGATTTTTACTTCTGTTGCCGTGTTTTTTGTAATTGGGGCAGGACTTTTGCTCGTTCTTAACATGCGGCACGTTGTCGCAACGATGGATGACCAGCTGACGATACAGGTTTATCTGCAGCAGGGAGCGGATGCTCAGCCTGTACTGAAATCGGTTGCAAAAAGCCGCGGCATAAGCGGCTCAAAAATCGTAACGAAACAGATGGCTCTTGACAGGCTGCGCTCAAGAATGGGAGCGCAGCTGGATACGGTATCGCTGCTCGGCGAAAACCCGCTTCCTGACAGCGTCGAATTTATGATCAATGAAGCATCGTCTGTGCCTGCAATAGTTAAAAAGCTTGAAGCTGCGCCCGGAGTGGAAGAAGTGATATACGCCGGAAAAGTTGCGGAAAAACTTACAAGACTGTCGGATTTTATAAGCATGCTTTCTATTTTTCTGCTTGCGGTTGCCGTGTGCGCAAGCGGAATAGTGCTTTTTAACACGGTAAAACTTTCGGTCTATGCGAAAGAGGAAGAAATAAAAATTATGCTTCTTGTAGGAGCGACGCCGACATATATAGCCCTTCCGTATGTTATACAGGGAATTATTCTTGGTACGCTCGGCTCGATTACATCCTTTGGGCTGCTTGCCGCAGCTTATGCGCTTGCCCTTGAAAAACTTAAGGAAATGCTTCCGTTTTTCCAGTTTGTAGGGCTTCCCGTTCTCGCAAGCCGGCTGGGCTTTCTTTTGTTTGCCTGCGGCATGACCGTCAGTCTGATTGCGAGCTTCCTTGCGGTCAATAAATTTATACGCAAAGCATCCAAACCTTTGTAGCAGATGAAGGACAGGAAAAATACCGGAAAAATTATATTTGTGCTTGCGTGCGCGGTGTTATTCTGCGCGATGTTTTCGTACGCCGCGCCTGCTGAGGAAAGCATAGACAACCAGCTGAAAAGTCAGGAACTTAAATATGACGAACTGCGCAGAAAAATAGCGGGGACAAAAAAGAAAATTTTTGAAAGCAGAAAAAAAGAAAAAAAAGTAGCAGAACAGATAGACGTAATAAACAAAAAAATTGACGACACCAAACAAAAGGCGGAAACGGTTTCTCGCGACATAAAAAAAGTTGAAGGAAACATAAGCGTTCTGAACTCGCAGATTGAGAACACAAAAAAACGCATCGCAGTATGCGAAAAATATCTGAGCCAAAGGCTTGTCTCAATGTACAAGTACGGCAGAACCTCGGAATTCAGCGTGCTGCTTTCTTCCGAAGGAGTACAGGAGGCAATGGACAACCTGTATCTGCTGAAGAAAATAGCAAAGCAGGACCAAGAAGTAATAACGGAACTGACGGAACAGAAACGGCAGCTTGACGAAAAACAGAACGCTCTCGGAAAACAGAAAGGAATTCTTAATACAAAAAACAAAGAACTCAAAATTCAACATGCCCAGCTGCAAACGGCAGTAGGTGAAAAAGAAACGGTATTAAAGCAGATACAGAAAGAAAAAGAAAAATATATAGCGGAACAGAAAGAGTTTGAGAAGGCGGCGCGCGAGCTGCAGGGGACAATTAACAAACTGCTGGCGGCAAAACGCGCGAAAAACAAAAGCAAAAATAAAACCTCCGTCGTTTATTACAAGGGAGGAAAAATCGCGTGGCCTGTTCAGGGACAGATCACAAGCGGCTATGGGATCAGAGTACACCCCGTGTTTAAAACAAAAATCAAACATTCAGGCATCGACATAGCGGCTTCGACAGGCACCCCGATAGCTGCCGCCTCTGCCGGTGAAGTGCTTTTTGCCGGCTCAATGCGCGGCTACGGTAATGTTGTAATACTTGATCACGGAGGCAATTTGACGACTGTTTACGGACATATGTCGTCAATTTCATGCTCGGAAAATCAAAAGGTTGCAAAAGGTAGTATAATAGGAAAGGTCGGAATGACCGGAATAGCTACCGGACCGCATCTGCACTTTGAAGTGCGCGTCAACGGCAACACGGTCGACCCGATGGGTTACTTGCGCTGATATACAAAATTCAAAGGAGTCTTATAAATGAAAAAGTTCAGAGATCTGTTTGCAGGAATTATACTTGGTGTCTTTATCACCGGAATAGCGGCCTATTTTGTGCCGCAGGCAGGGGCTGACAATATATGGCCGTTTACTCAGCAACAGCTTATAATAATGAAACAAGTTAAGGAAACGCTCAAAGAATATCAGGTTGACGGAGAGAAAAAAGGAAAAATAGACGATGACAAAATGTTCCACGGCGCAATGAAAGGCATCGTTTCTTCGCTTGAAGACCCGTACACGCGCTTTGTCACGCCGAAAGACCTTGAAGAAGAACTTATGCAGCTTAAAGGTGAATACGGCGGACTCGGCATGTATATCTCAATGAAAAACGACCGCGTAGTCGTCGTTTCGCCTATGGAAGGCACCCCTGCCGACAGAGCAGGTCTCAAACCGATGGACGAAATAGTAAAGGTTGACAGCACGAGCATTATAGGAAAGACAACCGAAGATGCTGTAAAACTTATGCGCGGTGACCCTGGAAAACCTGTAACTGTTTATATTCGCAGAAAAGGCGTTGATAAAACGCTTACCTTCAAAATGGTACGTGAAATGATTAAAATCAAGACGGTCCGTTCGGAAATGATCGGAAACGATGTTGCCTACATTAAAATTAACCAATTCATTGAAAAAACGGGCAAAGACGTTGCAAGCGCGCTTAAGATGGCAAAAAGCAAAAAAGCCAAGGGAATCATCATTGACGTGCGCAACAACCCAGGCGGTCTGCTTCACGTATGCGTTGATGTCGCCTCTCAATTCATAGACGGCGGCTTGATAGTTTCCACAAAAGGACGTTTTGACCGCGCTAACGATACACTCTATGCTGACAATGGCAGAGCCACAAAACTTCCTGTCGTGCTTCTTATGAACGAAGGCAGCGCAAGCGCATCAGAAATACTTGCAGGCGCAATTAAAGACCGCAAACGCGGAACGCTCATCGGAACAAAGAGCTTTGGCAAAGGCTCTGTACAGACACTTTTTGACCTTCCCGACAAATCAGGCGTCTATATCACGATTGCGCGTTATGCCACGCCGTCAGGATTTATGCTTGACAAAAAAGGGCTTCAGCCTGATATAAAAATCGCCGGCGACGTTGAAAAAGACAAGAAAAAAGACAAACAGTTACAGAAAGCGCTTTCTGTACTGCGCGACAAAATAGCCGGAAGACCCGTAAAGGTTGACGCGCAGACCCCTGCCCAAAAGGCTTCGGGCAAAACTGCACCAAAAGCAAAGAAAAAATAAAAAAAAGTTATTGACAGTCTCTGAAATTAATGTATAATCTTCCCTGTTGTCGCTTATGCGGTACGGCAAGGCGAGCGGGCGGATAGCTCAGCGGGAGAGCACCTGCCTTACACGCAGGGGGTCGTAGGTTCGAAACCTATTCCGCCCACCATGACAACTTTTATAAGCGGAGCTGTAGCTCAGTTGGTTAGAGTGTCGGCCTGTCACGCCGAAGGTCGCGAGTTCGAGTCTCGTCAGCTCCGCCATTTTTAGGAAGTCATAAGGCGGGGTAGCTCAGTTGGTAGAGCAACGGACTGAAAATCCGTGTGTCCCCGGATCGATTCCGGGCCCCGCCACCACTAAAAAACGATTTGCGGAAGTAGCTCAGGGGTAGAGCACAACCTTGCCAAGGTTGGGGTCGCGGGTTCAAATCCCGTCTTCCGCTCCA
>JAUNNW010000061.1:0-1895 GCA_030531285.1 Synergistaceae bacterium
TGGAAAAACAAACGAACCTGAAAGCAACGGCAGAAATAAAAGGCGATATAAAAACCGGCAGCATGGCAATGGCAAGCGGAGCCAAAGTTGGCGGCAACCTTGAAATGATGAACGTGTAAAGCTGCGGGCACTTATCTCCGTCTTCCTGCGAAGCCCGTTAGAAACAAGCCCCTGCGGGGCAAAGACGCTGTTATGAAGTGACCTATGTCAAGAGGCAAAAAACAGCGTCTTGAACAAAGTTTCACATTTTTATCGGTAACATCTTGAAAGAACGTGTCTTACAGTTTCCGGCATTTGGCCACTCTGTTATACGCGGATTGGTTACCGCAGGCTAATGGTCCGCCGAGAGTTCTGCAATCTGGATTCGTGGATTACGGTTTTACGTACACACAAGCGACTTTCACAGATAACTCAAACCTTTTGTATCCACGTTTCTTTCAAGATGTTTTCCTGCTTTAAGGTTTTATGCGTATTGCTTTTGTAACGGATATTTCCTTGTTGTTTTATTTGTCTTTTTTGTCTTCTATGCTGCTTTGAGTTCTGTGTTTTCTGTCATCATTCCCCAGATGAAGCATACAAGTTCTCTTGTTATTGCCATTACCGCTATGTTTCTTTTCTTGCCATTCCGTATAAATTTGTAGAACCGGCTTAAGAGTCTTATGTTTGCTCTGTCCGCGTAGGCTATTGTTTCTGCTGTGTTGCCTTTTTGCCGTGCCCTTAACGCTTTGGATTTATAGCCTATCCGACCTTTGCATATTCCCTGTACGGCTTCAACAAGTGTTCGTCTTAATGTACTGTTGCCTGCTTTTGTTATTCCTGTTCTGTGTATGCTTTCTCCGCTTGATGTTTCTCCTGGTACTGTTCCAAGAAATGCCGCAAGCGCACTTGCATTTGGGAATCTATTAAAGTCTCCTATTTCTACGAGCAGCAGTAATGCTGTTGCTGTTTTTATTCCTCTGAAGTAGCACAGTTTCTTTACCTGTTCCCTGTATCTTTCGCTCATGGCTATTTCTTCTATTCTCGCATCGTAACGTTCTATCTGCGACGTAAGCCATGAATATGTGGCAAGATATTCTTCAAGGGTTTCTCTTACAACAATGTTCAGTTCTATTTTCTTCAGCCAGTTCAGATGCAACCCTGTCCATTTTGTTTTTGTGTAGTTGTATCCGTGTTTCAGACATAACGCGTTTATCTGCTGTTTTATTTTCTTTAAGGCTGTTTTATGATCGTCTTTCATTCGCAGATATTCTTTTACCGCGTTGTCTTCTTCTGTCGGTACGAATACGAAGCTGTATCCTCCGTGTGCAAGGCACTGCGCTATCATTTCAGCGTCTCTTGTATCTGTTTTTATTCGTTTTCTCTGTTGCGTAAGCATTGTCGTAGGCGCAAGTATCGTGCATTTTATTCCGGCAGATGTCAGGTTGCGATATAGTGAATAGCCAAGACAGCCTGCTTCGTAGCCGCACTCTATATCATATTCTTTATCTTCTCCAAGCTCTTTAAGCTGTTTTTTCAGTTCTCTGATAAAAGACAGTATATTCTTGTAATCCGGTGCAACCTTGCTGCAGGCAAGAAATCTGTCTTTTTTGCCGAGTTTCGGCTCAATGGCGTAAAGAGTGTAATTTGTGCTGTGGACATCCATACCTATTTTGATTATACTTGTCATCGAAGTGACCTCCTCAATGTATTGTGGTAATCCGCGTAACGCCTTGACGTTTATGCTACATCGTAGCTCTCTTACGGTAAACCCACGTTGTTACATTCAGGTCACTTCATATTATCTGGATTCTGCGCTAAATCCTGCGGATTTCCGCAGAAAGACGAAGAAAAAAGTCCGCAGAATGCCCCTGCGGGGCACGCGTGACGGAAGGAAAAAACAATAAAGCGGCGCGGAC
>JAUNNW010000061.1:1905-8116 GCA_030531285.1 Synergistaceae bacterium
CACATCCCCCGGGCGGGCCACGGTTGAGGTAAGCAAAAAACAATATCCGGGCGCGGCAAAGCCGCGCCGCTTCTTTATAATATTTTCGCAGCGGCATAATTTTCACGGGACTTTTTTGTTTTAATAGTGTAAAATCTATGTTACGAAAAATTTTGTGGTTTGAGCGCAGATTGCGTTTGCAAGAGGGGGGTTGCGGTATGAATGAGCCGGAGAGGATTCTCAGCATTCTGTCTGAGGAAATTGTTCCTGCTCAGGGTTGTACGGAGCCGATAGCTATTGCCTATGCGGGAGCAAAGCTTACGGAGGAGCTTGGCAGTGTGCCTGACGAAGTTCGGGCGTATCTTTCAGGCAATATGATTAAGAACGTTAAGAGCGTTAAAATTCCTGCTTCCGGCGGTATGGTGGGTATTGAGGCGGCTGTTTCCATGGGTGTTCTGCTCGGAGACGCTAAGCAGGAGATGATGGTTATAGCAAATGCCGACCAAAGCAGACTGCCTGAGGTTGAAGCTTACGTTAAAGCCGGAAAGGTAACAAGCTGTTTCGAGCATACCAACGAGAAGCTTTACATAAGGCTTGAGGGTGTTAAAGGTTCTGATAAAGCCGTTGTTGAAATTCAAAAGTACCATACGAATATCACGAGACTTGAAAAGAACGGCGTTTCCGAAAAGCTTGCGAAGGGCTGCGGTTCTTCAGACGAGACGATGACGGACGATTCTTTCCTCACGATAGATTTGATTTACGATACCGCTGACAAAATAGAGCTTTCGCTTATAGAGCCTCTTTTAAGCGAGGTAATTGAGTGTAACAGCGCGATTGCCGAAGAGGGACTGAAAAATCAGTGGGGTATCGGTATAGGCAAGACGATAAAGGAAGGCATAGAAGAGGGTGTCTACGGAGACGATCTCAAGAACAACATCACAGCTTTTACCGCCGCCGGAAGCGACGCGCGCATGAACGGCTGCGCAATGCCGGTTATGACTACGTCCGGCAGCGGAAATCAGGGAATGACCTGCTCTCTTCCTGTGATAAAGTTCTGTGAAATGAAGAACATACCGCGCGACAGGCTTATTCGCGGACTGTTTTTTTCGCACCTTACCGCAATTCATATCAAGACGCTGATAGGCAGACTGTCGGCGTACTGCGGAGCGATGGCGTCCTGTGCGGGCGTAAGCGGAGCGTTCGCGTATCTTGACGGACTTTCGCTTGAAAAGATTAAAACAGCGGTTTCCAATACGCTTGGAACCGTTTCGGGCATTATTTGCGACGGGGCAAAAAGTTCCTGCGCTTGTAAAATCGCCGCAGGAATTTCGTTCGCGTTTGACAGCTATGTTGCGGCTAAAAAAGGCAGAGCGCTGCTTTCGGGCGAGGGTATAATCGGCACAAGCGCAGAGAAAACCATAGAAAACGTCGGAACGCTTGCCGCAGAGGGTATGCTCGAAACGGACGAAGTTACGGTCAACATTATGATGAAAGAATAAATATCAAGAGCAAATTATCAATTTTGGTGCCGCAGACTGCGGTATTGGAAGGGGATTTGACAATGTCAGAAGGAAAAGGATTTTTCAGCAGTCTTATTTTCAAACTTATACTGGGCGTCGCGCTTGGTATAGCTATCGGTCTTAACGTTGGTGAACAGACAATCGGCATCATTAACACGATTAAGTTTATACTCGGTCAGATAATTTCGTTCACGGTGCCGCTCATCGTGCTCGGCTTTATCGCGCCGGCAATTACGCAGCTTAAAGCAAATGCAAGCAAAATGCTCGGAGCGATGATTTCTCTTGCATACGTTTCAACTGTTCTTGCCTGCATTATGTCGATGTCTGCGGGCTATCTGCTTATCCCGAAGCTCAATATCGTGACAAATCCTGAGGGGCTTCGCGCTATTCCGGAGCTGATTTTCAAGGTGGAAATTCCGGCAGTTTTCCCTGTCATGACAGCGCTTATACTTGCCTTGTTCCTTGGTATGGCGGTTATATGGGCTAAAGCGGAATACTTTGAAAAGCTTCTTGGCGAGTTTAATAACATCGTTCTTCAGATTGTTCAGAAGATAATCATACCGATTCTTCCGTTCTTTATCGCGGCAACCTTTGCGACACTTGCGTACGAAGGCAGCATCACTAAACAGGCGCCTGTATTCCTCAAAATAATCGTTATAGTCATGATTATGCACTATATATGGCTTACGGTGCTTTATCTTGCCGGCGGCGCTGTTTCAGGCAAAAATCCATGGCACGTTGTCAAAGAATACGGTCCCGCATACCTTACTGCGGTAGGCACGATGTCCTCAGCCGCGACGCTTTCGGTTGCTCTTGACTGCGCAAGAAAAACACCGCTTTCCGACGAGGTCAGAGACTTTGCCATTCCTATGGGCGCTACGGTTCATCTTTGCGGTTCGGCGCTGACGGAAACGTTTTTTGTAATGACGGTCTCGCAGGTGCTCTACGGTCATATTCCTGCGGTCGGTACAATGCTTCTGTTCGTATTCCTGCTCGGAATCTTCGCGGTCGGCGCTCCCGGAGTGCCCGGAGGCACGGTTATGGCTTCACTTGGAATTATTATTTCAGTACTTGGATTTGACGATACTGGAACGGCGCTCATGCTTACGATTTTCGCGCTTCAGGATAGCTTTGGCACAGCCTGCAACGTTACGGGAGACGCTGCCCTTGCGATGATGCTTGACGGAATGTTCAACAGCAGGAAGAAAGAATAAGGGTAAGGAGAGGGGCGGGACGGCAATGCCGTCCTGCTTTTTTAAGATATGTCCGGATTTTTGAGGAAAAAGCTTTTTTCAATAACGGTTCAGGGCTGCCGCACAAACCTCTACGAGGCGGACGCTATTCTTAACAGTCTTGAAAAAAGGGGCGCGTACCATTATGAACAACGCCCCGATTTTGCTGTTGTCGTCAGCTGCTCAATTACTGCGTCTGCTGACAGAAAATTCCGCAAGATAGTGCGCAGACTGCGCCGCGAACATCCGGACATAGTTATCGCAGCGACAGGCTGCTGTGTTCAGCAGCTTACAGACGAACAGCTTGACGAGCTTGGAATAGACATTGCCGTCGGCAACAGGCAGAAATATCTGATTCCCGACCTGCTTGAGGAATATTTCGCGCGGGGCGGCAGACCGAGTGCGGCATACTCTGACGACATAAGGACGGACGAAAATTGGGACGCTCTGCAACTTGACGCTCCTAAACTACACACAAGGGCGTTTCTCAAACTTCAGGAGGGTTGCGATCATTTTTGCAGTTACTGTATAGTGCCGTTTGTGCGCGGAAAATCCGTTCAGCGCGATTTTGACGACGCTCTTGAGGAAGCGAAGCGGATTGTAAAGGCAAAATGTCCCGAAATTGTGCTGACCGGCGTTCATCTCGGACTTTACGAAAAGCTGCCTGAATTTGTGCGGGCTCTTGGCGAAATAAACGGTCTGAAACGCATACGGTTTGGTTCTATAGAGCCGCTTGCCGTTACGGACGAACTGCTTGATGTTCTTGCCGATACTTCCGCTTTCTGCGGACATCTGCACGTGCCGCTTCAAAGCGGGGACGACCGCGTGCTTAAACTGATGAACCGCGGTTACACTGCGTCTGATTTTGCCCGTTCGGTTGAAAGGATAAGAAACAAGCTCGGCGAAACCGTTCACGTCAGTACAGACTTTATGCTCGGTTTCCCGGGGGAAGACGATGCGGCATTCAAACGCAGCCTTGCCTTTGCCGAAGAAATGCGATTTGGCAAGATTCATGTCTTTCCGTATTCTCCGCGCGGCGGAACCACAGCGGCTAAGCTTCCGCATGCCGATGACGCGGAAATTAGGCAGCGCGAGGAAATTACGCTTGAAACTGCCGGAAGGCTGCACCGCGAATACTGTTCGCAGTGGCTTAACCGTCCTGTTGAAATTCTTGTTGAGGAAGCAAAGGACGGAATTATGACGGGTCTTACGACGGAATACGTGCGTGTTGCGACAAAAGCGCCGGAAGATGTCAAAAAGCGTGATTTCGTGAAGGTTACGGCATTAGGATATTCAAACGGCGTTTTGACAGACGGAAGCGTTTCCTGGGACGGGGAAGATGACTGATTGCCAACGGCAAGAGCCAGCGCAAGATCCCGCGACAAAACGTGAAGAATCATTTTTTTTAACACAGAAAGAAAAAATGTGATATAATAGCCAAATCGGAATTTTGATACACGCTGCTGCATCGTTGCGGCAGGTTTCCTGAAAGGGGGGAATGTACGATGACCACCATTACAAGACGCGACAACGAATCGATTGAAGACGCTCTCAAACGTTTCAAACGTGAAGTCCGCAGGGTGGGCGTGCTTCGTGAGGCAAAGAAACATGAGCATTACGAAAAACCCAGCGAAATTAAAAAGCGCAAAAAACAGGAAATGGCACGCGGAAGGGGCAGGAGGTCGAGTTACTAACTATGGCTCTGCTGTCTCAGATTCAATCTGATCTTGTTCAGGCTATGAAAGACAAAGATGATGTCAAACTTGCTGTCCTGCGTATGCTGAAATCAGCCGTGCAGCTTGCACAGGTTGAGAAGGGTAAGGATGCGGAGTTTACCGATGACGATGTGTTTTTGATTGTCAGACGGCTCATAAAACAGCGCAGCGAAGCCGCAGAACTTTACAGGAGCGGCGGTGCCGCCGACAGGGCTGAGAGGGAGCTTGCGGAGGCAAAAATTCTTGAAGTCTATCAGCCGGCGCAGCTCAATGACGAAGAGCTCGAAAAGTTTGTCGCGGAGGCGGCACGTATCGTTGGTGCTGCCGGTCCGAAGGACATGGGCAGAGTTATGGGCAAGGCAATGGCTGCCGTCAAGGGACAGGCGGACGGAAACAGAGTACGCCAGGCAGTTCAGAAATATTTGTCCACGCTTTAACAGTATCAAAAACGCCGGTTTCCGGCGTTTTTATTTTTTACGGGGATATTTATCCGGAGGTTTTGGAATGAAGAAAAAAATTGCGCTGCTTGCGGCATTGATTTTTATGCTCGGCACGGTACAGGCACAGGCGCTGAACCTTATGGATCTGCACAATTCACCGTTGAAATCGCTTCTGGCACTTCAGAAAGCGGCAAAAAAACACGATGTTGAAGCGTTTGAGAAATACGTATCTCTCGACAGCTTTATCAGCCGTGTCTATGACGACGGAATAGCCGCTGTTTCAGAAAGCGGAAATTCAAAACTGATAACCTATACCGCCATGACCGGAATTTACAGGCTTGTTAAGCCGCTCGTCGTACCTTACGCAAAAAGATGCGTGCTTGAAAGGATTGCGGGAGATAATACGGAACAGAAAATACAGGAGCAGGAAGGGACTGCCCATAGAGACAGTATTAAAGAGAAGACGCTGGAGACGGCAGACAGACTGCTTGACATGGCTGAAGACGGTGCAAAGGAACTTATTGAAAAGCTTAATCCTGCAAATCTGCTGAAGGAAACTATTGATTTTGACCACAGCGAGATTAAAAAAGTTGCAACGCACAAAAAAGACAAAAACGAAGCGATTGTCGCAGTCACGATTTACAATACGGAACTGGAACAGAATTTTGTGCTGAGACTTAAACTCGAAGCCTTGGGAAAACGGGGCTGGAGAGTCATAGAACCTGTTGATTTCAAGGATTACGTGCTCGCCTTAGACAGGGCAAAAAAAACAAAATAAGTGCTTTACATCATAAAAATTTAAGTTTAGAATATACATACTGTAACAGCACCATAAAAATCACTAAGGAGATGTTCAGTTATGAAACTTGGAGAAGTCCCTATTCTTGATACTCTCAAGAAGATCCCGGGCGGAATCATGTTTATCCCGCTCCTCGTCGGTGCGACGATCAACACGTTCTTTCCGGCACTCGTTGACCCGAAGGTTACGACCACAATAGCCGGCTCACTTTGGGTGAAATGGTTCAAAGAAGGTGCGCTCTGCCTTATCGCAATGCTTCTCGTCTGCACCGGAGCGCAGATTTCCTTCAAGAGTTCACCAATGGCATTCTACAAAGGAATGGTCATTAATTTCAGCAAAGTTATCCTCGGCGTCGTCCCGGCAATGATCGTCGGACGTCTCTACGGACCTACGGGAACAGTCTGCGGACTTTCAGCACTCGCACTCGTCAACATGTCCAACTCAAACGGCGGACTCTACGGCGGACTCGTTTCACATTACGGCGACAAGGAAGACCTCGGAGCTCTCGCAATTATCTCAACAAATG
>JAUNNW010000169.1 GCA_030531285.1 Synergistaceae bacterium
TTACTGTACCCAATAGCAATTTTGGGGTAAATTAAAAACGGCTTGGGAGATTTTTCTCAAGCCGCTTTTTGTTTATATCCGCACGAAACACGTGCAACACATTATTTTTCTATTTTTTGCCAACTTTCGTTTCTGTGCCTTCCGCTATGCGTTTCAGGTTGTCTTTATGCCTGCAGGTTGAGAGCGCGGCGAGAAAGAGCGATACAAGGAAATATGGGACAGGCATTTTGAAAACAAGCGTCAGGAAGGCGGCGGCGAACAGTCCGCAGATTGACCCCGCGGAAACGTAGCGGCTGGTTTTCATCACGACGTACCATACAGCTCCGCCGAGAAGCGACGGAAGCGGGTTGAAGAAATCGAAGAAGAATATTACGCCGTAGGTGGTGGCAACGCCTTTGCCGCCCTTAAAGCCGAGCCATACGGGATAGTTGTGTCCGAGCACGGAAGCCGCGCCTGAAAGAGCAGCTGTTAGCGGGTCGTGTGTGCAGAGCGTTGCAAGCAGGACAATCATCCCGCCCTTGAGCATATCAAACAGCGCAATAAAGACGGCGTATTTCTTTCCGAGCAGGCGTCCCGCGTTTGTCGCGCCTATATTGCCCGAGCCGAATTCCCTTATATCTACATTTTTAATGTATTTGGCAAGAAGATAGCCCGTTGGACAGCTTCCGGCAAGATAGCCCGCCAAAATCCAAAAAATAAGCATCTGATTATTTAAAAGCGCCGTTCAGTGAACGGCGCCGTTTTGTTATCTCTTGACAGCAGAAATAACTTCTGAGGTGAGGTCTGTTCCGCCGTAGTAGATAAGCGATTTGTTGACGACAACTGTTATGCCTTTCTGCTTGGCGACCTTTTGAACCGCGTCGTTGACCGTTTTAAGGATGGGCTTCATAATTTTTTCTTCTTCCTGAGCCATTTCCCTTTGCATATCCTGCACAAGTTTCGCCTTTTTCGCTTCGTCTTTTTCTTTGTCAAAAGCGGCGCGCGTGGCTGCCTCTTTGCGTTCCGCAGTCTGCGCAAGCTGTTTTTGCGCCGCGATGAACTTCGGATATTCGCGGAGTACTCTGTCACCGTCAACGCATCCTACCTTGGCGTCAGCAAATGCCGCCTGGGCAACAGTGAGAGCCGCGAATATTGTCAATAATGCTATAATGGTCTTCTTCATGTCATTATACCTCCCGTATGGTTTTGCAAACAAGAGAATTTTACTCGTTTTATCTGTTTTTGTCTATCTTTTGCCGGCGATTTCCCTGCGTATTTTTACTGATTTTTCGCTGCGAACCGGCTTTTACAAGGCATTTTTCACCGTTTCCGATGAGGTCGGAACGTCCCGCTTTTATCAGCGCAACGCGTACAAGTTCTTCGTTTTCGGGCAGCCAGTACTGCATAAGCGCCCTCTGCATTTTTCTTTCTTCCGCGCTTTTCGCGACGTAGATTTCTTTTCCGCTGAACGGGTCAAAGCCGCTGAAATACATGCAAGTGGAAGCAGAGCCCGGCGTTGGCGTAAAATCCTGCACCTGTTCAGGTCTGAGACGCGTGTCGCGGATAAATTCCGCAAGCATGACAGCGTCTTCAAGAGCAGCGCCCGGGTGTGCGGATATAAAATACGGTACAAGATACTGTTTCAGTCCGAGTTTTTTGTTCGTTTCGGCATATTTTTTCATAAAGTCAAG
>JAUNNW010000062.1 GCA_030531285.1 Synergistaceae bacterium
CCGAAGTGCAACAAAAAGTAACAAAAAGCAACAAAACAGAGGCAGATTGCCGAAACACAAGTTTCGGCAACCCAGCCTGCTGTTGACTGTACCAAAAATCAATTTTACGAAAGAGGTTATCAATCCTTTGCGGTCGAAACACTTTCGACAAATTAGGCAGAAAATATAATTTGATATAAAAATTGCCTGAGGAAACCTCAGGCAAGATAATTTCATAATCTTTTAAAAGATGCTACAGAAAACGCACTTAAGAGTCTGCCTTTATCATTTCAGTTAAATCTAAAGCCTTAATAAGCACTTGCGTACTATCAGGTGTTTTGCCTGTCTTAAATACTGTATCCCAGTATATTGATGCTTTTTTCCCAGCAAAGACAGTTATCGCCAAATTAGTATCCTTCCAAAATGGCAATTCTCTTAAATTAATTATAAAATTTCTCATATTAATCCAAACTTGTTCTGGAAGTAAATCTTGCAATAACCCATTATCATTCTTCAACTTTCCCGTAGCAGCTAAATAGTAATCAATTATACGTGGGAGATATTTAACCCAGGCAGCCATAATATCTTCTTTGAAAAATCTAGCTGCTATGAGATGCGTTAAAGGGATGCTACTATCGCCTTTTTGTACTCTATCTTCCAATTTATGCGTTCCAATTTCTTTCTCATATCTATTAATTAATATTTCTTCAGCAATAATGTTACATATTCTTATCATCTGTTCTTGTTCTAAAGCTCTTGGATTTTTATCCTCATCCGCTAAATAATTCAAAGGAACAGATAGCACTGTCTTAGGTAAAATGAAAGTACGTAACAAAGTTTTTTCAAAAGTACTGCCTGAAAGCGGCAACATTGTTCCCTTACCCTCAAAATTTATATAATCCTTAAGTTTATTGTTCTGATTATAGGTAATTTGATGTTTTTGACTGTCGATAATATAATTTCTTGCAGACTCGCCTTTAAAATAATTTACAAACATCGCTTCAGAAAAAGATGTATCATCTTCACTTAAACCGTGTTCTTTCCTATAGCGTAAAAGTCTTTCTTCATACATCTGATTATGAAGCTGACGAAGCACAGTTTTATCGAAAGCAATTTGCCTTAAGGTACTTCCTGCAATTTCATTCGCTTTCAGTAGTCTGTCTGCATCTGGGTCAATAAACAGTCTAATAAGAAGTTTTTTTACGCCTAACATAATCTGCGCAACACTCTTATGCTGACCATCAAACAATAAAATCTTGCCATCGCTAATTTTAGCCAAAGCAATCTGTAGTTGTGGACGCTTTTCATGAAATTCTTTGATTAAAAGATTTACTGATTTGTTAATGCCACGTGGATTTGTTACGCCATCGTGATACAAATATTCAATAGGAACCTCAATAAACGCTGTTTTCTCTCCTGAAAGTTTGTCTGTCAGTATCTTTGCATGATAAATTTCTACATCTCCAAGTTCATCAAAGGTGTACCGTAGGTCATTATCCTCAACTTTATAACTAAAATTAAATTTAGAACCACCAAAATGCTCTAACACATGCGCCAAGGATGCAATTTCACCCTTTTGCCTTGGCTTATCCAATATCTTATCAAGGTGGCAAATTGCTCTTGCAACTTCCAAATCACTATCCTGCTTTGATTTATTACATCTTTCATGTGTAATAGCAAAATTTTCAGGACTATCCTTACCCCCACCTCCTAATGGATGTATATGATCAATATTTACCTTATGCATATCTAAATCAATATCTTCACCACAAATAAAACACTTGTGACTTTGCTGTTCACAAAGTGTTTGCCTTAAATTTTCCATATCTTCTTTTGATAATCCACTCAGATACGCTGACACTCCCATAGTACCATCTCCTTGCATTGCTTCCAACGCAAATATATTATCGCACATATTACCGTTTCTGTCCTTAATTTCTACGGTTACTATAGAAAAGCAGACGGACACGTGTGTCCGTCTAACAGGCTAAAATATTTTCTTAAGGACAATTTCTTCCGCTCTGCCCTGCATTGCGATTTGTCCGCTTGCTATGGCGCTTGCGTTTCCGCTTTTGTAGTAGTTTGCTTCGTAGCGCGGAAAAAGTTTCGCGTTGTCTCCGGCAAACACTGCCGTGCCGCTGAGCATTGCCGCGCAAATTATAAGCAGTGTTATCAGCAGTGTTATCGTTTTCTTCGCGATGTTCTTCATTGTGTCTGCCTCCGTTGTATGTTCATTTTTGCAACATATCCATGGTACACGGTTTTTGTGGTGATTTTGTGTTAATTTTATGCGATTTTTGTGACGTTTGTTATTTCTGTTTTTTGCCGCGTTTTTTGTAGTCTTTGTCAATCAGGTCTTTCCAATCGTCTGTCATTATCTTTCCCGCGCGCAGTTCGCTTGCGCATTCGGCACTCTTCAAGCAGTTTATGTCCCGCTGCGGTGTGTATCGCAAAATCAACGCCTCCGGCTCCGCTCAATTTCTCATCGGTGGGATTTACCACCGCGTCCGTTTCAATTTTCGTTATGTCCTGTCTGATTATCTGAAGCGGCATTTTTACGCTCTGTTTTGCACGTCTGTTCCCGTTATGTTAAGGCGGGCAGCGATTTCAGCGGATTTGGCATCAAACAGACAGAGACACACTTCGCACTTTTTTCCATACGGTGTCAAGAGAAATTCTTTTATTTCAGAAACCGCAATTTTGATTGCTTCTTCCTTCGGGTAGCCGTACACACCGGCTGAAATCAGCGGGAACGCAACAGATTTGCAGCCAAGTTTTTCCGCTTCCGCAAGCGAATTTTTGTAGCAGGCGGCAAGCAGCTGAGCTTCGCCGTGTTTTCCGTCGCGGTATATGGGTCCAACTGTGTGTATTACATATTTTACAGGAAGGTTGTAGCCTTTCGTGGCTTTTGCTTCTCCTGTTTCGCAGCCGCCAAGCGTGCGGCATTCTTCAAGCAAACCGTTCCCTGCCGCGCGGTGTATTGCCCCGTCAACGCCCCCGCCTCCGAGAAGCGTTTTGTTCGCGGCATTGACGATTGCGTCAACTTTCAGCTTTGTTATATCCTGGCGTTTTACGGTAAAAGACACGGTTTTCACCCCGAATTGCTGCGTATTTTATTTTGAACTAAGCAGATGAAGCAGCGGTTCAAATTTTACGCCGTACCAGTGCTGAGGGTCGTCCTGCGTGTTTTCTATACAGGAAACCGTAAAATCAGCGGCAAGCTTTGCCGCTTCGCAGGCGTTTCCGCCGTTCATAAAAAGTCCCACAAAGGCTGACGCGTACACGTCTCCCGTTCCGTGGCAGCCTTTGGATATTTTTTTATGCTCGTAATAGCTCGTTTTTCCGTTTTCAAGAACAACGACTCCCGTTTTGTCAGGCATGTAGCCTACGCCTGTCAGTATCACGTTTTGGGCGCCGTTTTCTTTCATCGCTCCGAGCAGTTCCGCTGTGTATTTCTCGTCGTACTGTTCTCTGTACTCAATTCCCGTAAGAAAACACGCTTCCGTTATGTTCGGCAGGCAGTACTCCGCGGCAAAGCAAAGTTCTTTCATTGCTTCAACGTAGTTTTCGTCAAATGCGGGATAGAGTTTTCCGTTGTCAGCCATTGCAGGGTCAACAAAACTCGCGCCGCCTTTTTTGAGCAGATTGGCGATTATTGCTTTTACGTACGCAATTTGTTTTGCGCTGCCGAGATAGCCTGTGTAGACTGCGTCAAAGGCAATTTTTTCTTTTTCCCAATGTTCCGCTATCGCAGGAATATCGTCTGTCAAATCACGGAAGGTATAACCGCTGAAGCCTGCCGTATGGGTGGAAAGTACCGCAGAAGGCAGTATCGCCGTTTCAAGCCCGCAGACAGAAAGTATCGGCAGCGCAACCGTGAGAGAACACTGCCCCACGCAGGATATGTCCTGTATTGTGAGTATTCGTTTGTAAGTCATTTCCGTCACCTCTTGCTTAGGTTATTTTACATCAAATTTGAAAAAACAACTAAAAAATCCCCCGTTGAGGGGGATTTTTCAAGCACATTTTTTACGCAAGTTTTTCCGCGGCTTTAGCAAGCTGCTTTGCTTTGTCTGTTTCTTCCCATTTCGGCAGCGGAGAGAGGTCGGTTCTTCCCATGTGTCCGTAGGCAGCAAGTCTTCTGTACTGCGGTTTTCTGAGTTCAAGATTGCTGATTATCGCAGCGGGTCTGAAATCAAAATATTCGCGCACAAGGCCGGTTATCTTTTCGTCCGAGATTTTGCCTGTCCCGAACGTGTTGACGTAGACTGAAACCGGACGCGCAACACCTATTGCGTAGGCAACCTGCAGCTGGCATTTTGAGGCAATGCCCGACGCGACAACGTTTTTCGCGGCATAACGCGCCATGTAAGCGCCCGAGCGGTCAACCTTCGTCGGATCTTTTCCCGAGAATGCGCCGCCGCCGTGAGGAACCGCCCCGCCGTAGGTGTCAACGATTATTTTTCTTCCTGTAAGTCCGCAGTCGCCCTGAGGACCTCCGATAACAAACTTCCCTGTCGGATTGACAAAGATTTTAGGTTCTTTTTCAACGTATTTCTCAGGTATTACAGGCTTAATAACGTGTTCAATTATGTCTGCGCGAATCTGTTCAAGCGGCGTCATTTCGTGATGCTGCGTGCTTATGACGACTGTGTCCACACAGGCGGCTTTTCCGCCAGAGTATTCTATCGTCACCTGACTTTTTCCGTCCGGACGGAGATAGTTCAGCGTTTTGTTTTTCCTTACAAGCGCAAGCTGTCTCGCAAGCCTGTGCGCAAGCGAAATCGGAAGCGGCATAAGTTCTTCCGTTTCATCGCAGGCATAGCCGACCATAAAGCCTTGGTCTCCCGCTCCCACTTTGTCAAATTCGTCTCCCGCAAATTCCTGCGCGTTGTTGACACCCTGCGCGATATCCGGCGACTGTTCGTCAATTGCCGTAAGTATTGCGCAGGTCTCAGCGTCAAACCCGTATTTTGCGCGGGTATAGCCTATCTCCCTTATTGTTTTCCTCGCTATTGCAGGTATGTCGACGTAGCATTTTGTCGTAATTTCTCCAGCTACCTGAACGAACCCCGTACTGACAAGAGTTTCGCATGCGACTCTTCCCATCGGATCGTCCGCCAAAATAGCGTCGAGAACTGCGTCGGATATCTGATCTGCGAGTTTGTCCGGATGCCCTTCCGTCACTGACTCAGACGAAATGAGATACCTTTCTTTGCTCATATCAAACACCTCCGTTTGTATTTACAATGCGGCTTGCGCCGCAAAGTTACGAATTTAATTTTCAGTCATCTATCGACGGAAAACTTTTTTTGAGCGGCATTGGCATTCCGTTCCAATTTTCGCGCGATGCAAAGCCAATACCGGCGACTATGTCCCCCAAACTTCCGCAGCGTACCGTTCCGCTCTCTGCTATCTCAACGGATTGTCCCGCACCGCATACAGGACAACACCAATAAGCTCCCGTAATTCCGTTTTTATTGGTGATGCTGCTTATAACTTTTATTTCACCGCATTTGCAACAGGCAACTATGTACACGCAAAACACCTTGATTCAATCAAAAATATTTCGTTTATTTAACGCTGAGCGTAATCGTTACGGGACCCTCCGTATAAATGTCTCTGTTCGTTCTCATTTCAAGAGTGCAGGGCTTCTGTTCCTCTTTTATTCTCTTTGAAGCGTTGGAAAGCTCCGCTGATTCCACGCTTCCCACGTTTCCCGATATAGGGTCTCTCAATATACCGTCGTTCACTGCTTTCTGATTTACAGAACGCAGCGCATTGTATATTTTAGTGTCAATTTCAGACCGAGTTTCCGTTCCGCTGAATTTAATTTTTGAAAGCAGTTCTCCTTTTTTGTATATCTGTTTTGAGTTATAGAGGCTTGCCTCGGTTACGACAGGCTCACCGTACACCGCATTTGAAACAGCGGCAAGACGCACAAGCTGCCGGCCCTTGGAATTTTTCAAATCCTTGCGCAGCTGCTTTGCAGATTCTTCACTGATTTCGGGCTCAGGAATAACCGGCGAATTTTGTCCGAAACGTTGCGCAAGCATTTCCCTGCATTGCTCTTTAAGCATCAGCAACAACCCGTCTATTTTGTCATCGGTAAGCAGTTTTGCGTCCTCTACAACGCCCTGTGCCAGAATTTCGCCCGAAAACGCCGCTATTCTGTCTTCGCGCAGACGCCGTACGTTAGCTTTTAATTTGTCGGCCTCGCCGCGAAGAGATTTAACATTTGTCTTCAGTTCAGCAAGCTCTGACGAAAGCTGTTTCTGTTCGGCGGCAGCTTTGTCCCTCGCTTTTTCAAGCTGTTCCCTTGTTTTTTCAAGATCTTCAAGTTTTTTGTTGGCGCTATCAAGCTTTGCCGTTCCTTGGGCAAGCTCCATTTCAACCGCCGTCAGTTTGTCCCTTTTCTGCTGAAGCTCGCCCTGATTCTGGAAAAGCTGATATTCCATTGCAGATAAATTGTCGCGGTTTGTTTTCAGTTCCGCGGTAAGATTTAAAATCTGGTTTTTAACGTATTTCATGTTAAAAATTGCCGTACGGACAGACTCGCTTGCGGTCGCGCTGACAAACAGCGTGGCAAAGGCAATCCCGACTCCGGTGAGTACAGAAATCAAGCGGGTTGTGTATTTTGGCCGGAGATTGAATATTGTGATTCTCTTTTTTCCGACTTTCATGCCGATAATATCCCCGAACCAAGCAACAACCGCACTGACTATCAGCAGCGTCAAAAGCAGACTCCAGTTCAGTTCGCTTAAAAGTTCGGACACTTCGGCACTTCCTTCAAATGTTATACGTATCTACGCAGATTATACTACTACTTTTACAAGGTTACCGCAAGATACGCGATATATACCGACAGCACAGCTATACCGTGAATTCTGTTTGCTTTTTCTCTAAGCAGAAGCGGCATAAGCGCCAAAAGCAGAACTGCAACACAGGCAGGAAAATCTATTCTTAACATCATATCCGACACAGGCAGCTTCCGTCCTGAAATTATTGAACATACGGGAAGTATCAGAGACAAATCGATTACGTTTGCGCCGACAATGTTTCCCACCGAAAGAGCAGATTCCTTTTTGCGTATGGCGGTCAGGGTAGTAACAAGTTCGGGAAGAGACGTTCCAATGGCGACAAAAGTAACAGCTATTATTCTTTCAGGCACACCGAACACTTTCGCGAGCCTGGTACCGCCGTTTATAAGAAGCTGCGAACCACCGACTATCATTATTATTCCAACGACAAACAGTGTTACATTTTTTACAATTTGATTTTGCACCATTCGTTCTTCCGAATGCCGCACTGCACTGCTTTGCTCCTTTGCCTGACGCAGATTAAGCAGCATAAATGCTGCAAACAGAACAGAGAGCATAACGCAAGACCAAACGGACAAATGCCCAGACAGGGAACCAAGAGGAAGAAGAGCAGCGCAGACAATGAGTATTATGCATTGCAGCAGATAATCTTTGCGCGTTATAACCACCTTCATAAAAATAAATGCCAGTGCCATTATCAGTCCGGTATTGGCAGTTACGGAACCTATGGCGTTGCCTATTGCCATGTCGATTTTTCCCTGCGCGGCAGCAAGACAGGAAACGATCATCTCGGGCATGGTTGTAGCCAGACTGACTATGGTGGCGCCGATTATAAAAGTCGGAATCCCAGCTGCATGCGCTATCCAGCTCGCCGCGTCAACAAAAACGTCGCCGCCTTTAATTACAAGAATAACGCCGAACGTAAAAATCAATGCCGCAAACAAAATGCCCATAAACGCTTCACGCCTTTCATAAATATACAAAAAGAGACTCTCTGCTTATGCAGACAAGTCTCGTCGTTTAAGGCACAACCATGTGTACTCACAGAGATTGTTGACTGTGCCGCGCCG
>JAUNNW010000170.1 GCA_030531285.1 Synergistaceae bacterium
ACTGTTTCAGTCCGAGTTTTTTGTTCGTTTCGGCATATTTTTTCATAAAGTCAAGCGTTATTTCTTTCGGCGGTTTTCTCATAAGCTCAAGCACTTTCGGGCTTGCGTGCTCCGGCGCGATTTTGAGCTGCCCGCTGACGTGGTGAGCGCACAGTTCGGACAGGAAGTTGTTTTCCTTGTCTTCCAACAGATAGTCGCAGCGCACACCCGAACGGATAAATACTTTTTTAATGCCGTCAAGGGCGCGGAGTTTTCGCAGGAGCGAAATGTAGGCGCTGTGGTCTGCCCGCAGAGCAGGGCATGGTTTTGGAAAAAGGCAGGATTTGCCGCTGCATGCCCCGTTTTTTTCCTGTTTCGCGCAGGCAGGCTGCATAAAGTTGGCGGTCGGACCTCCTACGTCGTGTATATAACCCTTAAAATCCGGCATTTTTTTCAAGGTCTCAGCTTCTTTTATTATTGACTCATCGCTTCTTCTCTGTATTATTCTTCCCTGATGCCCTGCTATCGCGCAGAAGGCACATTCGCCGAAGCACCCGCGGTGGCTTGTTATACTGAACTTAACTTCGACAAGCGCAGGGACGCCTCCCAATGCCTCGTAATCAGGATGCCAGCAGCGCGTGTAGGGCAGCGCATAGACCTTGTCCATTTCCGCCGTGGTAAGGGGACGCGACGGTCTGTTCTGCACAACGTGCCACGCGCCTTGATTTTGTATAAGCCTTTTGCCTGAGTAAGGATTTTGTTCCGCGTACTGTTTTGCAAAGGCTTCGGCAAATATTCTGCCTCCTGCGCTGACTTCTTCAAATGACGGAAGTGTTACGGCGTCTTTGGCGTTTGCGGGCTCGTGTGTTTTCCAGCAGGTTCCGGGGACGTTTCTGATTGACGAAACTGATCTGCCTTCGGACAGAGCACGGGCAATCGCAACCGTTGAAAGCTCTCCCATCCCAAACGAGAGAATGTCTGCGCGGCTGTCCGCAAGCAACGAACGGCGCACGGAATCGCTCCAGTAATCATAATGAGCGAAACGCCTCAAGCTTGCCTCAATTCCGCCTATAACGAGCGGAATGTCCTTCCATATTTCCCTTATCCTGTTGCAGTAGACTATAGTTGCCCTGTCGGGGCGGAGCCCTGCTTTTCCACCGGCAGAATAGCTGTCGTTATGCCTTTTTTTGAGAGATGCCGTGTAGTGATTAAGCATTGAGTCAAGATTTCCGGCGGTTACAAAAACGCCGAAACGCGGGCGCCCGAGCTTTGCAAAAGACTCCGTACTTCTCCAGTCGGGCTGAGCGATTATACCGACACGGAAACCTGCCGCTTCAAGACAGCGCGAGATTATCGCGTGCCCGAAACTCGGGTGGTCAACATACGCGTCGCCCGATATCAGAAGAAAATCCGTTTCGTCCCAGCCACGTGCCTCCATATCGGCACGGCTGACAGGCAGAAATTTATCTCTTGAAATCTTGTCAGTATTTTTTTTCGGCATAATTTTTGCTCCAATCATTGGACTATTCAGTCTTTCGGGAGTATTATTGTCGCGCGGAGGCACAGACATGAGCGAAACAATAATCATCAGCGGGCAGAGCTATACCGTACGGCGCAGCGCAAGACGAAAGAACATAGCGGTAAAA
>JAUNNW010000171.1 GCA_030531285.1 Synergistaceae bacterium
GAAAGCCGCTGGTTCCTGCGCTGCACTTCGTGCCCGCAGGAAGACGGGGATTTTTATCCCGTCATTGCAAGTCCATTTTTACAGCACAAAATATGCGCCGCGCAGAGCACGCCGCACAATCCGCCTGCGCTTTTCGCGCACGCGTCCGCCGTTATTTTATTTTGCTGATTTTGTCTGAATTGTTTGTTGTTGGAGAAAATAAACTTTTGTTTATTTTTAAGAGAGGGGAAAAGAACACCCAAAACCTGCCTTAGACGGAGGTTATGTATGTATGTATGTATGTATGGAAAGTTATCCACATTTTATACAACATTGTACACATTTTTGCATAGGTTATACACATTGCACGCATATTTTCCCCTCCCTTCTGAACAAAAGTTCAATTACTAAATATCCCGCCGGTTGCAGAGTTTCAGGATTGTTTGTATATTTCGTGCTTCGGATCCAAATAAATCAGGTGAAACAAGTTTTCGTTTTCTATTATGTATCCGAAACAGCGAAAGCCGTGTTTGCCTGCAACTCCCTTGATGTACAACTGCACTCTGTCTGATGCGTGAAGCATCACTTCCCGACTTTCGCCAAGTTTAGCGTTTATTTCTTCAAAGCGCCTGCACAGCTTTTTCGCTTCAGGCGATTTGTTGCAGTCAAGGTCCGCGCATCTGTGGTTGTGCGGCATTCGCAACACTTCCTGAACGCTGTGCTTGCAGCAGCTGTTTAAGATTCCGGCTACGTGTTTGACAAAGTCTTTTACAGTCAGTTTGTCTCCCTGTTTGCCGTGCAGATAATTATCGCTGTCTATGCACCATTCAAAGTTTTGTTTTTCAGGCTTGTCTGCCATAGTATTCTTTTATGGATTTCAGCGTTATTTTGTTTCTGCACCGGGCAGAGAGAGGCAGACCTTTGCGCGCTTCTTTCCACGGTCCTTCTCTGTGCGTTCTTTCGCTTAAAACGCTGCCGTCGGTTTCTCTGTCGCGTTCAAGCACGCAGTTTATGCAGTTGATTTCGTCCTGCGTCAGCGTGTCTGTCAATTTGCCGTTCGGAATGTCGCGCGCCGAAACAAAGAATTTGCCTTTGTGTACGTTGAACAGTTCACGGCACACAGGCCCGTTTGCCCACGCTTCAAACTGTTCGTCAAACAGTTTTTTGCCGGACGTAACAAGCCTTTCGACAAACGCATAGTAACAGAGTTTCTGCAGTTTCATTGTAGAAATATCTCCGCCTATTTCACTCAGTATGTATTTCGCTGTGTCAAATACGTTTGCCACACTGCCGCACCTGCCTTTTCGTTTGACTTCGCAAACAGCCGGCAGAATATATCCCGCCGCTCAGCGTAATACTACGACACTTTTGGAGAATTGTCAACACTTTTTTGCAGGATTTTTTTTCAGGCTTTTCCCGCTTTTCCCGCGTGACAATGTCCGCAATAGTTCGCTTCGCTCTAATTACAAATGACGAATGACGAATTACGAATGACCTTAAAACCTTTCTTATTCAAGCCCGTAAGCCGCTAATTTTTGTTCAAGCTCTGCTGCTGATATGCCAAGCTCGCCTGCCGCTTCTGCAGCCGTGAGCCTGTTTTTGCGTACCATTGAAACGTAAGTATCAATAATGCCTTCGGCTC
>JAUNNW010000063.1 GCA_030531285.1 Synergistaceae bacterium
ATGCAGCTCCCGACCGCAAAATCCTCGGCAGCCGCGCAGACTTTACGGCAGACAATGCCCCCAACAGAGACAAGGGCGAAGAAAACAAGGACGAATGAAGCGAAACTGAATATATGTCAGCAAAACAGCCGGTTTAGAATTCCGAACCGGCTGTTTTGCGGTAATGGACTGTTCCTCTCTGGTAAATATGAGTAAACAGATACAACAATTTGGAGAAATTCAAAAATATTCAGTTCAGTTGCTTTGAAAAAAGTACCGCCAAAGAAAGCGGCGGCGTAAAACGTACTGCAAAACTGCGGCATTTTTCCACACAAAAAAAGTACCGTCGAAAAACATCGGCGGTACGTGGCATTTGTTAATTAAGCAAGAGTTTTAAGCTTAGCTGCCATGCCGGCTTTGCGGCGTGCTGCGGTATTACGGTGTACGACACCTTTAACCACTGCTTTGTCAAGAACTCCCTGCGCAAGGTCGAAACGCTGTTTTGCGAGCTCAGCGTCTTTTGCCTCTACTGCGTCAAGAACTTTTCTGACAGCATTTTTGCAGCGCGTTTTCCAGAAACGGTTGTAGATACGGTTTCTTTCTGCGATGAGAACGCGCTTTTTGGCTGATCTGTTGTTGGGCATGCCGTTACACCTCCTTCAGGTAATGCCTTTGTTTTTTCAGACGAGGAGTATACTACCACAAGTTATATATATTTTGCAACCATTATTTGCATTTTATGAGAAATTTTGTTAAAATTTCTCTTGCCGCGGGTTAAGTGAAATATTTCCCTTGCCCTAATGCCGTTGTTATGGTATATTCTACCAGTTGCATTGCAAATGACATCACGAGTATCTGCTCATAGATAATGTAAGCACGGGAGGTGTAGTCTGTGAAACGTACATATCAGCCGCATAACACCAGACGCAAACGCGCAATGGGTTTCCTCGTTCGCTCAGCTTCAGCAAGCGGACGCCGTATTTTGAGAAACCGTCGCCGCAAAGGCAGAGCACGTCTTGCTGTCTAATCAACTGTTGTGAAGTTTGGATTCCCGTCTGAAGTCCGTTTAAAAAGCCCAAGACAGTTTGATCTTGTTTTTCGCACCGGACGTCGTCAAACCGGCGAACTGGTGCGTTTATTGTTTCTGAACGGACAGGACGGTGAAACAAAGTTCGGCGTGGCGGTAAGCAAGAAGATTGCCAACGCCGTAGGACGTGTCCGGGGGCGCCGTATGTTGAGAGAGTCTTTAAGGCGTCTCAGGCCGTGGACAAAGAAAGGCTGCTGGATTGTCGTGTCGCTGCGTGATACGGCGCTTGAGAGTTCCGCAAAGGACGTGTATTATGATGTTGCGCGTCTTATGAAAAAGGCGGGGCTTATGACCGATGACTGGCAGGGAGCTGACTGGAGTGCTGATTCGGCACATGAAGCTTAAGGAAGTTCCGGCGAAAACAGCTGTTTTCTTTGTCAAAATGTACCGCGCGGCAGTTTCGCCGCTTTTGGGCGGCGGCAAGTGCCGTTTTTCGCCGACCTGCTCCGAGTATGCTGTTGAAGCGTTCAGGGAATACGGCTTTTGCCTCGGATTTCTTCTTGCAGCGCGCAGATTGCTGCGCTGCGCGCCGTGGAGCAGGGGAGGCTATGATCCCCTTCCTGACAGGGAGGAGATTAAAAGGATTTGGTTAGGAAGACTCTTCAAACCTCGAAAGGATGGGTAATTCATGGGTTCACTTTGGAACGGAGCAGCAGACCTTCTTAAGCTGTTCCTCGAACAGTTCTACAAGCTCACAGGTTCCTACGGTACTTCAATCGTCATTTTGACGGTTGTTATCAGACTGCTGCTTTACCCGCTTAACAAAAAACAGCTGGTAAGCATGCAGGCGATGCAGAAAATACAGCCCAGACTGAAAATGCTTCAGGAAAAATACGGCGATGACAAGCAGAAGCTCGGCGAGGAAACAATGCAGCTTTACAGGGAATACAAGGTTAATCCCGCCGCAGGCTGTATGCCTATGCTTGTTCAGCTCCCGATACTTATTCTGCTTTTTCAGGTGCTCAGAAAACACGACTTTGGCGATGCGGCATATCTCGGGCTCTTTAAACTCAGCACGTCGGCAGTGAACGGACTTTCTCAGGCATGCGGAGGTCATGCTACAGAAAGACTTGTAGATGCTGTTAAAGCCGTTTTCGCAAATCCTGCCGGACTTTCAAATGTGTCCATGTATATCGGAAACGCATTGCTCATCGCTGCAATCGTTTTCCTTACATGGCTGCAGCAGAAGATGTCAACGGGCGACAATCCGCAGATGGCTGCAATGAATACGGTTATGCCGATATTTATGGCGTGGATCTGCCTTTCAATGCCCGGCGGTGTAATGATTTACTGGGGACTTTCAACGCTTATCGGTGTTGTTCAGCAGTATTACGTTGTGAAGAATGCCAAAATTGAAATGGCAAACAAACCATCGCTCCACAAAAACAAACCTGTTGTTGAAGTTGTCGAGGATGACGACGAATACGAGTGGGTTGAAGTCGAAGACGACGAAGAATAGGTGTACTGTTATGGAAAAATATCGCGAACAGGTTCCAATGCCTGAAATAGAGACCAAAATCTTTGAATGTGCCACAGAGAAAGAGGCAAAAGAAAAAGCCGCTGAATTCTGGGGAGTACAGCCTGAGGATATAGAGACAGAAATTCTTTCCGAAGACAAGAAGCTTTTCGGGCTTTTCGGCACAAAACTTAGAATTGAAGCCAAGACAATAGCTCCTGTCTCATACATTCAGTCCTGCTATTTTGTGAACGAGATACTTGCAAAAATGGACGTAGACCTTGTGCCGGAGCTTGATGAAGACGGTATCGTCAATCTTGTCGGTGAAGATCAGGGCGTAGTAATCGGACGTTACGGCGAAACGCTTAAAGCGCTTGAATATCTTACGAATCTTGTGTGCCATGATGACCTTTCCACCCGCCGCGTCCGCTTTGACTGCGGAGGATACAGGGACAGAAGAACACGCACTCTCACCCGCCTTGCAATCTCGCTTGCACGCGAAGCAGTCAAGAAAGGCGCGCCTGTCAGCCTTGATCCGATGACAAGCTGGGAACGCCGCATCGTGCACATAGCGCTGCGCGACAATGACGAAGTGGAAACAAAATCAGTAGGCACAGAGCCTGAGCGGCACGTGACGATTAATCCGGCAGGTTTTTCTTCAAAACGCGCTTTGCACAGACACCGCCGTTAAATGTATCCGGTACTTTTCAGAATCGGTTCTTTTGAAGCCCGCAGTTACTATGTGCTGTGGGCTTTTGCGTTGCTTTTGTTTCTGCGTTATACCTTTGTCCGCTGCACGAAAAGGTACGGAGCAGATTCGCAGACGGCGATGTCTGCGCTTCTGTGGGTGTACTGCTGCGCGATTGGCGGGGCAGTACTCGGCGGGGTTTTGGAAAAGCTGCCTCTTGTGCTTTCCGGCAATGAGTCTGTTAAAATTCTGCTGCACGGAGGGGCATCTTCAGGATTTGGCATTTTAAGTGGCGGCATAGCCGGAATTTTAAGGCTTCGCGGCGAAAAATTTACAGCCGGAGCCTTTGCTGACGCAGCATCGCTGCCGGCAGCAGCCATGCTTTCTGTCGGACGCATAGGCTGTCTGCTTGAGGGCTGCTGCAAGGGTATTGTCATCGAAAAATGCCGGTATGCGCTGCATTTTCCACAGGATATACCGGGGATTTTCCGCTTTCCGTCGCAGCCGCTTGAAGCCTTTGTGTGTGCGCTGATTTTTCTGCTCCTCTGTTTTGCCGGAAAAAAACTTCCGGGCAGATACAAGGGGGCTGTCCTGTTTCCGCTTTTCCTTATCCTGTACGGTGCTTACAGACTGTTTTTTGACGCTTTCCGCGAGCCGTCGCCGCTTGCCGCGTTCAAGAGTGCGCAGCTTCTTTCCCTGGCGGCGCTCCTTACAGGAATATGCTGGCTTGGCTCAAGCCTGAAAAAAAACGCGGACAAGAAATGCTGACAGACTGCCTGTTTTACCTGTGAAAAAAATAAGTAAAACTACTAATGTTTTTTTAACTTTTTACGGTATTATAGATGCGTGAGGAAAATACGGCAGCGCGTAAGACAGAAGCGCCTGCCGGAAGGAAGGTGAAAGAAATGAACGACAAAGACAAAAGAATTGAAGAACTCGAACAGGAAATCGAATCGCTGAAATGTGCGCTTGCGGAAACAGGCAGACACACTGCAAAGAAAGCCGCGGTTGATTTCGGGAAAATGGCATCCGAACTGAACGAAGGAACAGGAAAGCTTATTGACAGTGTCAAGCCTGCCGTTAAGGAAACGACGGAAAAACTTAACAAAAAAATACAGAAAAGACCGTTTGTTTCGGTATGTGCGGCGATGGGGGCAGGACTTATCCTTGCGAGTCTTGCAAAACGGAAGAAAAACAGCTGATATACAGCTGAATTTATGCTAAAATATCTTAAACCATGAAAGAGGGGTGTCTGTTATGACAGAAGCAAACGGAGCAGTTGTAAAAATCGAAGAACTTAAAGAAGAAATAAACGAACTCAAAGAAGAGATAGCCGAAAAAACGTGCGCAATGTCTGAAAATGCGGCTGTCAACTGCGAAAAACTCAAAGAAGCGATAGAAGATAAAACCGGCGAATTCATGGAAACTGTCAGGCCTTATATTGAAGAAGGCAAAAAGAGAACGGAAGAAGCCGCGGAACAGCTCGGTGAAACAATTAAGGAAAAACCGCTTGCGTCCGTAGGCATCGCTTTTGCAGCCGGAATACTTCTTGCAAAGCTTTTCAGGCGCCGTTAGCGGTGAACTGCGATGAAATCACTTTCAGGCATTGTACTTAATTTCTTTGAACTGCTCGAAGCAGAAGGCAGACTCTTTAGAGAGAAAACAATCTCCACAGGCACGGGAATCGTTTCCGTTTTGATAGGCGGGCTGTTTTTGTTCGTCGCCTGCCTGCTTGCGGCTTTTGCCGCGTTTCTGTGGATTGAGTATTACTACGGCTCCATAGTTGCCCTGCTGGTTATAGCTTTGGTCTTTGCGGCAATCGGAAGCCTTCTCGTATTTTCGGGAAAACGGTAACGTGCATGGCAACGGCAAACGAAATTGCTCTTGCTGAGGCGAAAAAAAAATTCAGCAGCGCGGTTGACGATTTTGGTCTTTTGACATTTATCCGCGAGCGTCCGCTGGCAACGGCAGGAATAGCGCTTTTAGCAGGTGTTCTTGCAGGAATGCTGCGTCTGCCGAAATTAAAAACGTTTCTGCCGCTTCCTGCTGTTTTGAGGCTGTTCAAAAAGCATTAAACGCTGCGCGGGGCTGAATTTTGGAAAGAGAAATAATTCAGCCTTGACACAAAGCAAAATGACAGCTATACTTTCTTCTCGTGGCGGCATAGCCAAGCGGTAAGGCAGAGGACTGCAAATCCTTTATCCCCAGTTCGATTCTGGGTGCCGCCTCCATAGAAAAAACAACGCGCGCAGTTTAGGCTACGCGCGTTTTTGAAACCTCAAAACTTAAACTTAGGCGTTTTTCACCGCCACGCCGAGATATTTCCAGACATCCGTGTCAATTTCCGCTGCCACAACGGAAAGCCTAAGGTCATTGCCTGACAGAACTTCCCATGCCGAGAAATCATAACCGCTGCCCCTGCCGGCTTTATACTCGCAGAATTTTCCCGAAGCAGTTTTGAAACTGTGAACGTCGCCGTCAACGCTTATATTTTCTTTTGGTATGAACTCGCCGTCTGCTTCCGCAGCCTTTATCGCGTCGTCTATAATAAACTCCTGTATGAGCGCGATAAACTCATTGTAACTGTACCACTTGTCTCCCAAAAGTTCTTCATGCTCCGTCAGCGAATATTGTTTTCCGCTGTCAGTATCCCTGAAAGCAACACCCCACCTGTCATTCATCAAGAAACTGAGTACAGGCCTGTTTTTGTCAAATTCAAGGATTGAAACCTCGCCGTAGCGAGTGAGCTGTCCGTTAAGTTTAACTGCCATTTGCGTCCCCTCCTGTGCCGTCTATTCTAACCTAAACGCCGCGCGAATGCAACAACAAGCGTTTGTCAAAATGGTTTCGTCTGTTTTTACGGTTGCAAATCTCCACAAAATCTCCACATAAATATCATATTATTGTCACAAACAGGGCGTAATATCTATGTCAGCGGAGGCAATCCGCAACACTATACACCCCAAGGAGGACACAGATATGAAGACTAACAGGACAATTACGGCAATTCTTACACTGGCACTTTTGGTTTCCTGCACGGCAGCTTTTGCAGGCGACACGGCACCGAAAAATTCCGGCGGAAAGAAATTTGCACACGGACATCACGGCATTCACAAAATGAAAGCTCAGCTAAGCGCCGAGGACAAAGCACAGTTTGAGAAGCTGCACACGCTTGCGCAGCAGCTCGGCGAAGAAATAAAAAAAACTTCGCCGGACAAAACGAAAGCAATGGAGCTCAAAAAGCAGATTGAAGACGTGCGCGTTACAATGTCTCAGAAGCACTTTGAAAAAATGCTGAACAATCCGAACTTCGGCAGGCATAAATCAAAACTCACTGATGCCCAGAAGGCGCGATTCAAAAAAATGCGCGAGCTGCGCTCCGCAATCAAAGAAGAATTTGTGAACGGCACGCCGGACAAAGCAAAAGTAATTCAGCTTAACAACGAGCTGCTCAGCCTGAAAAAAGAAGCCTCACTCGAACGCTTTGAATACATGCTCAACAATCCGGATAAATGCAAGGCATGGGGCAAAGCCAAATTCGGGCACGGAAAGCGTCACGGTTTCGGACACAGACACTGCCGCGGAAAAGATTTCGGACACGGACACTGCGGAAAAAGCGGCTCCACGGACGCTGAAAAATTTTAGGAAATCTTAAGCGGAGGCGGGCGTAAAGCCCGCCCTCTGTGGTAAAATATTGAAACAGGAGGCATAGGGAATGAAGATACTTATTGTTGAGGACGAAAGGGCTATCGCCGAAGTTGAAAAAGCCTACATGGAAAAGAACGGCTATACGGCGGACATCGCCGGAGACGGGCTTAAAGGGCTTGAAATGTTTGCGGCAGAGAACTACGACCTTGTAATACTTGACCTTATGCTTCCGGGTATGTCCGGCGTTGACGTTTGCAGGGCAATCCGCATGAAATCACAGGTTCCGATTATCATGGTCACTGCCCGCAGCGGAGAAGACGACGTTGTTTCGGGGCTTGACGCAGGCGCCTCCGATTACGTCATAAAACCGTTCAGCCCGCGGGTTCTCATGGCACGTGTCCGTGCCAACACAAGGAAAGAAGCGGACAGCTCTGATCCGCAAATCATACGCGTCGGAAACTCCCTGACCGTTGACACGAAAAATTTCACCGTAACCAAAAACGGAGAAGAAATAGCATTTACCAGAAACGAATTTATGATTTTCTCCAAAATGGCCGCCAAGCCTGAAAAAATATGGAGCAGGGACGACATTATAACCCACGCTCTCGGCTACGAATACGACGGTTTTGAACGTTCAATAGACAGCTATATCAAAAACATAAGAAAAAAACTCGCCTGCCCTGAACATGAAAACGGCTACATAAAAACTGTTCACGGTTTCGGCTACAAGGTGTCCGAACAATGAAACGCTCGCTGAGATCAAAACTGCTGCTTCAATATACTGCGCTCGTGCTGGTCTGCATGCTTGTAATTCCCGCGTTTGTCGCAGGGCAGATGGGCAGGCAGTTCCACAAATTCAGCGCCGAACGCTTTGCGGAAGACAGAC
>JAUNNW010000064.1 GCA_030531285.1 Synergistaceae bacterium
GTAGCACCGAACTGCTGAAAGAATATTCCTATGCCGGTACCGAGCACAAGACATACAAGAACTGTAAAAAACGATTTGAGAGAACCTTTAAACATTCTCTACACCCCCATAAAGGAAATAACAACGGCAGTGAATCCGACGGCTATGCAGTAAATTCCGAAAAGCCACCATTTTGCGTTTATTACAAGACGTTTTAATAAAAACAGAGCAAACATACCGCTGACGAAAGCAGCTAATGCACCGAGGAACCAACAGTGAGGAAGCTCAGCACAAAAAGCTGAAAATCCGCCCAGTTCCAGCGCTTCAAGAAGCGTAGCCCCGCAAATGGCAGGAATTGAAACAAGAAATGAAAGTCTGAAAGCATCTTCCTTTGAGAGTCCGAGTACGCAGCCGGCAAGAATAGTCATTCCAGAGCGCGAAACTCCGGGGAGCACTGCGATACCCTGTGCGGCACCGACAAAAAAACCGTCCGCCGGACGAGCTCTGCCGGAGCCTTCGTCTATAAAATGCGACGTAATCAGCAGTACTCCGGTTAAAAGCAGACCTAAACCTACAAAAAGCGAATTTTGCATAACCATCTCAACCACAGGTTTAAGCGCGATACCGAGAATACCGGTTACAAACGTGGCAAAAATCACAGCCCAGCCTAGGTGCCATCCTTCTTTTGTTTTTGCGGTGTCGGATATAAATCCGCGCAGCCATTCAGATGCAAGATAATAAATATCAAAACAGAAAAACAGCAGCGTCGCAAGCATTGTCGCTATATGCAAAACTATATCGTAAGCGGCAGAGGCATTGTCAATTCCGCAAAAAATCTGTGACAGAACAAGATGTCCCGAGCTGCTTACAGGCAGAAATTCCGTTAATCCCTGTAAAAAACCGAGCAAGATAATTTTCAAGTCCATTTCCGTACCTTCTTTATCAGTTGTGTCTGTGCAGATGATGAATATCAAGCACAACCTGCGCAAGGTTATGAGCGTGGTCGCCCACACGTTCAAGATTGCTCAGCATATCTATAAACGCGACGCCTGCCCCAGGCTTGCAGGTTCCTGCGTTGAGTCTTGCAATATGTTTGGCCCGCAGTTCAAGCTCCATATCGTCTATTTTATCTTCAAGTTCAACCACTTGCTGTGCCAACTCAACATTTTCTTCCCTTAGAGACTGAATCGCATACTTCACGGCAGAAATTACCATTTCAAACATCGTTTTGCATTCTTTGCGAGCATGCTCGGAGAATGACAAATCGTGTTCTTTCAGGAATTCATACAGCTCAACAAGATTTGTGGCATGGTCGCCCATACGTTCCACATCGCTCACTCCGCCTGTGCAGGAATTGAGCATGGCGGAAAGATCAGCAGCAAGTCCCGTCTGACCGACCTCGGTAGCATAAACGATAATTTCGTCGGACGTATGGTCAACATTGTTTTCAGCCTTGTTAATCTTCTCAATCAGTTTGCCTGCAAGCTTATCGTCCTTGGACAGAAACAGTGTTTCGGCATTTACAAGCATTTTGGATGCGTATTCGGCAAGCCTGATCAGTTCGCTTCTGACAGCCTGAACGGCGGCAGCCGGCGAAACGCTTATCAGCGCTCTATTCAGATATATCGGTCCCGCTTCCCTTACACTTTCGTCGTCCGGCAGGATTTTCTTTATAAACTTTGCGTACCGCGGGACAAACGGAAGGAAAAGCAGCGCTACTATAACGTTGAAAATTGTATGGGCGTTTGCCACCTGACGAGCTATATCGCCTGACGTATGCACGATAAGCCTGGTATAAAGCGGAAGGATTGCAAGTATTACCAAAGTCCCGATAACCTTGACAAATACGTGGGACGCTGCTGCCTGTTTTGCCGCGCGGCTTGAGCTGAGAGAAGCAAGAACGGCGGTCGTTGTTGATCCGATGTTTTCACCGAGACATACAACTATCGAGGTCGGAAGGTCTATAACCCCCTGTGCGGCAAAAGCCATTGTCAAACCGACCGTTGCCGAACTGGACTGCACAAGAAGCGTAATTCCGAGCCCGAACATAAACGCAAACAACTTATGTGAACTGAACATTTCAGCAATGGCAGGATATTTGCTGAGTTCTCCGAGAGGGCCTTTCATCATGTTAATTCCTATGAAAAGCAGCGCAAATCCTATAATGCAGGCGCCAATCTGTTTAATGCGCTTATTTTTCGCAATGATGCAAATTGCCGCGCCCAGCAGCGCGCAGAAATACGCCACGTTGAGAATATTAAACGCAATAAGCTGGGCAGTAACCGTAGTACCTATATTAGCGCCCAGATTTACGCTGATTGCCTGAGCAAGATTCATAAAACCTATATCGACAAAGCTGACGACCATAACGCTTGTCGCTCCGCTGCTTTGCAGAATTCCGGTCACAACCGTTCCGACAAGAAAACCTTTAAGAGGAGTGCTCGTCAATTTGGCAATCAAAACACGCATCCTGTCTCCGGCTATAATCTGCAGTGAATCCCCCATCAGGATAATTCCGTAAATCAGGACTCCGATACCTGCACAAACCTGCAAAATCATGTTGACCGACATAACTTTTCTGTTCCTCCCCGGCTGTGGTTTTATTTCAGTGTTGTTATAAGAGGAATAATTGTCGGGTAATTGCGCGGTGACTGTCCGCACATTTCCCGTATTCTCTTTCTGATTTCAGTCGGAAGCGTCTCAGGCTTTGCCCCCGGAGTTCGCGCGAACTGCTCGACAGTTCTGCAAACAGCGCGTTCAAGAACCTCCATACTCTCATCGTCCGATGTAATTACGCTTCCCTTGGTTTTGATCTGTACCGGCGCCTTAACGTTTCCTTTTTTGTCAATGACTACTGAAACAACGATTATGCCGTTTTCGGAAAGTTCGCGTCTTTCACGCAGAAGGCTTCCATCGAATTCTCCAAGTGCCTTGCCGTCGACAAGCACGGAACCGGCAGGGACTTTTCCGTCTATCAGAGCTTTTTTACCCGTCTTAAACGTCAGCACATCGCCGTTTTCCAGTATAAAAATATTCTTCTGCTGAACGCCGAGCTCTCTAGCCAGCTGCGCATGGCGCGTGAGGTGGCGGAATTCTCCGTGGACAGGCATAAAGAACTGCGGATTAACCAAACTTAACATTATCGTCAGTTCATCTCTTGAAGCATGGCCAGAGACGTGAGTTTTTTCCTCTTTGCCGTAGATTACATCGCAGCCGAACGACATAAGCCTGTCAATTGTCTGACTGACAAGCTTTTCGTTGCCAGGAATGGGGTTGGCGGAAATAATTACAAGGTCTTTTTCGCCCATTTTTATAGTCTTGTGCATACCGCGGCTCATAAGGACAAGCCCTGAAAAAGGCTCTCCCTGACTGCCGGTCGTAAGTATTACAAGACGGTTGTCAGAAAGTAGCGCTGCATCTTCCGGAGACACAATGATCTCATCGTTGGGAAGTTTGATGCAGCCAAGTTCTGAGGCAAGCTCAACATTGGCAAGCATGCTCCGTCCGACAAGCATGACCTTCCTGTTAAAACGCGCCGCAACATTCAGCACCTGCTGAATTCTGTGAAGATTGCTCGCAAATGCCGCTATTATAATACGCTTGTCCTTATGAAGTCTGAAAAGGCGTTCAAAGGTCTGCCCAACTGTCTTTTCGGACGGGGTAACGCCGTCGCGCTCCACGTTTGTGGAGTCTGACATAAGCATAAGCACGCCTTCTTCTCCAAGCCGCGCAAATTTTGCAAAATCCGTTCTGACGCCGTCAATCGGCGTCGGGTCAAGTTTGTAGTCGCCCGTGTGGACAATAGTACCCAAAGGCGTACCGATTGCAAGGGCCAAAGCATCCGGAATCGAGTGACATACCGAAATAAATTCAACATCAAAATTTCCTGCCTTCACCTTTGCACCGCGCGCAATCTCGCGGAACTTCGGCTGATAATCGGGACACACTTCATCCAGTTTGTTTTTAATAAGACCTGCCGTAAGACGGGTGCAATATACAGGCACATTCAGCAGAGGAAGAACAAGCGGCAGCGCACCGATATGGTCTTCATGCCCATGCGTAATGAAAATACCCTTGACGTTTTTTCTGTTTTCTATGAGATACTGAACGTCCGGAATGACAAAATCAATGCCGAGCATGGTCTCATCGGGGAACTTAAGCCCGCAGTCAACGATAATAATATCGTTGTTCCAACAGAATACCGTCAGGTTTTTCCCTATTTCGCCAAGTCCTCCGAGCGGAATTATTTTCAGTTCTCCCTGCACGGGTTTCGCAGCTCCGCCGCCCCTGTGCCGTGTCGTAAAATTTGCCATAAACACAATTCCCTCCAAGTTACTATTCTACAACTTTGGCAAAGATTTTTCCACGCTTTTTTGTCAAAATAATTACGACAAATATTTTTTTCGGACTGATTGACAATACGTTAAATTGTGCTAAAATTCATATCTGTTGTTGGGGTATGGTGCAACGGCAGCACGCCTGACTCTGGATCAGGTAATCTAGGTTCGAATCCTGGTACCCCAGCCATCTTTATATTTAGCGGTCCCTTCGTCTAGCGGCCCAGGATGTCGGGTTCTCAGCCCGTTGACATGAGTTCGAATCTCATAGGGACTGCCAGAAAAATTAAACTCCCCTCAGCAGAGGGGAGTTTTTCTATGCAGTTTTTTGAAAAACAAGTTTTTCTCCGTCAAAAGATACCGACAGCTTATCACCTTTGACAAGTTCCTTTGCAAGAAACATTTCCGCCAGCCTGTCTTCAATCATAGACTGCACAGCCCTGCGCAGCGGACGTGCGCCGTATTTAGGGTCGTAAGCCTTTTCAAGCATAAATTCCTTTGCCGCTTCGTCAACAGATATTTCTATTCCTCCTGAACGCGCCGCTGCAACAACGCGTTTCAGCAAAACTTCCATAATGCCTAACAGGCTGTCTTTTTCGAGAGCTTTAAACACAACCGTTTCGTCAATTCTGTTTAAAAATTCAGGACGGAAAAATTCAGCAGCTTTCGCAAGCATTGCGGATTTCAGCTTTTCGTGGTCATTCTTTTCCGGCACTCTTGCGGAAACTCCGAAACCGAGCGCGGCAGGCTTTACCTCCTCAGGCACACCAAGATTGCTCGTCAGAATAATTATCGCGTTTCTAAAATCGGCAAGATGCCCCTGCCCGTCAGTAAGCCTTCCGTCGTCAAGCAGCTGGAGAAGCATGTTATAGACGTCCTGGTGCGCTTTTTCCACCTCATCGAACAACACTACGGCGTACGGTCTTCTGCGTATTGCTTCCGTCAGTTTTCCGCCTTCTTCATAGCCTGCATAGCCAGGCGGAGACCCTATAAGCTTTGCAGCCTCGTGCCGTTCCATATACTCGCTCATATCAAGACGTATCATTGCCTCGTCGCTGCCAAAAAGGAAATTGGCAAGCGAGCGCGCTATCTGCGTTTTGCCAACGCCTGTAGGCCCGAGGAAAAGGAAACTGCCCAGCGGACGTTTTGAATCCCTCAACCCTGTTCTCGCGCGGCGTATTGCGCTTGAAACCGCGTGCAGCGCCTCTTCCTGACCTATAACGGTTTTTGAAAGTTCTTTCTCCATACGCAGCAGTCTTCCGCTCTCTTCCTCGGTGAGCTGCGAAACAGGCACCTTGGACCATGCGGAAACTGCTTCAGCTATATCCGCAAACGAAACGACCGACTCCGTCTTTCCTCCGTCCGTAAGCTGTCTGATTTTTACGCTTGCAGACGCCTCATCCACCAAATCAATAGCCTTGTCGGGAAGAAATCTGTCCGTAATATAGCGTTTTGAAAGAGAAACAGCGGCTTTCAGAGCCTCGTCGCTGATTTTTACGCGGTGATGTTTTTCGTAACTTTCGCGGACGCCTTTAAGAATTTCAAACGTGTCATCCTCGGAAGGCTCGTCAACGTGAACAGGCTGGAAGCGGCGTTCAAGCGCGCTGTCCTTTTCGATATACTTTCTGTACTCGGAAATAGTAGTCGCGCCGATAAGCTGTATCTCCCCGCGCGCAAGAGCAGGCTTCAGAATATTAGCCGCATCCACCGCGCCTTCAGTACCTCCGGCTCCGACTATTGTGTGGATTTCATCAATAAAAAGAATAATATTTCCGGCTTCGTACACTTCATTTATCAGCTTAGTAATTTTCTCCTCAAACTCGCCGCGGTATTTGGTTCCGGCGACAAGAGAGGCAACGTTAAACTGCATAAGCCTTTTGCCCTGCATAATTTCGGGCACCATATTCTGCGACATAAGAGCGGCAAGTCCCTCAACAACGGCGGTTTTGCCTACGCCGGGCTCTCCGACAAGAACAGGATTATCCTTGGTTTTTCGTGACAAAATCTGAATTACACGCTGAATTTCCCTGCTTCGCCCTATTACGGGATCAAGCTTTCCGGCAGACGCCTCAGCCGTTAAATCTGCTGCGATTTCGTCAAGTGTCGGAGTTTCGGCTTTTACCGTAGCGAAAGTCACTGCTTCCTGCGGTCTGCTGTCACCGACAGATGATTCGGCAGAAGAAGCGGCCGCCAAAACCGCTTTCATTTTAACGGAGGTAACGCCGTGAGCTGCAAGTATTCCGGGGCGTCCCTCAGCCTCCTCGTCCAAAAGCCCGAGCAGAATATGTTCCGTACCGACATAGCCGCTGTTAAGCTCCCTTGCTTCCTTCATTGCGAACTCAAAAACGGCCTTTGTTTCCTGAGAGGCAGGCAAATCGGCAAACATCTCCGTCTTTACCCCGCTGCCGATAAGCTCTGCAACGCTTCTGCGTACTGCTTCCGAATCGGCTTCACAGCTGCCGATAAGCTCTGCAAATCTTGCTCCGTCCTCCTCAAAAAGCGCGGCAAGCAGATGCTCGGTATTTAAAAAAGAACTGCCGTGCTGTCTTGCGATATAATTTGCCGTGCTGAACACTTTTTTGCTCTTTTCAGTAAAGTCAAGCGCCATAAAAATCACACAGCCTTCCGTCTACTGCAATGTAAGCCCTGTCAGCAATTTTTTGAGCAGCTCGGCACGCATGACATCTCTCTTGTACGGCGAAACATCAAAAAGCGTCCTGCTGTTCTCGTCCTGATTTCTCAGCGCAACCTCAATAAGCAGACGCTCGCGTGCGGAAATCAGCTCACGGTTCTGCAAATTAACAAGCAGTCTGCGGGCTTCCTGATCCGTAACCGAAATTCCGACAAGATTGGCAAGATGCGAAATCTTTTCATCAACATCATTGAAAGTGAGATGCATAATCTTTATATAACCGTGTCCGCCCCTCTGGCTCTCGACAAGGAAACCGTTCTCAGGCGCAAAGCGGCTGCGGAGAACGTAATTTATCTGACTCGGCACGCAGCCGAACTTCGCCGCAACGTCCTTTCGCCTCAGAAGAATACTGCCCTCGGCAGCGTCCTGCAAAAGCTGTCCGAAATATTCCTCTATCGCTTTGGTAATGCTGTCGCTTTCAAACGCCACTGCCATCACTCCGTTTCGTGAACTGTTATAAGTTTATCATATTTGGTCAATATAAATCAACAACAACTCTCTGGAATAAAAACGGCTTGGGAGAAAAATCCCAAGCCGTTTTGTTTTGTTTTTTCTCCGTCACGCGTGCCCCGCAGGGGGTATATCTTTTTCGCTTCGCTCAAATTACGAATTACGAATGACGAATGAAAAAACTTTCCTTATCCCGTCATTCTGCGGAAATCCGCAGGATTTAGCGCAGAATCCAGCCTGTGCCCAGT
>JAUNNW010000065.1 GCA_030531285.1 Synergistaceae bacterium
TGGCTTTCTCAGCAGCAGATGGCAGATTTGTTTCAGACGTCAAGAACAAATGTTGTTGAGCATATCAAACATATTTATGATGAGCAGGAACTGGATGAGAATTTAACCTGTCGGAATTTCCGACAAGTTCGCAAAGAAGGCAGCAGAGAGGTCGCGCGCGATATTCCTTACTATAATCTTGATATGATAATTTCACTTGGATACCGTGTAAAATCTGTGACTGCTACCAAATTCCGTAAATGGGCTGCTGAACGCATCAAGGAATATATCATTAAAGGTTTCACTATGGACGATGAGCGTCTGAAGGGTAACGGAGGCGGAACTTATTGGAAAGAACTGTTAGATAGAATCCGAGATATCCGTTCTTCAGAGAAAATGCTGTATCGTCAGGTACTTGATTTGTATGCTACAAGTGTGGACTATAATCCTCAGAGTGAAGAGTCTGCCGAATTTTTCAAAATTGTTCAGAACAAACTGCATTTTGCCGCGCATGGACACACTGCGCCTGAAGTTATTTTTGAACGAGCAGATGCGTCAAAGCCTTTTATGGGGCTTAAGACTTTTAGCGGCAGTATGCCTGTACTGCGTGATACAAGGATTGCTAAGAATTATCTGGACGAAACAGAACTGAAACTGCTGAATAATCTTGTATCAGGTTATTTTGACATAGCTGAAGTAAATGCTATAGAGCATAAACCGATGTATATGAGGGATTATATTGCACAGCTTGATGCCGTTCTTTCATCGGGCGGCAGAAAACTTTTGGACAATGCCGGAAAAGTCAGCAGCAGACAAGCATTGGAAAAGGCTGAAAAAGAATATCGCAAATATCAGACAGAGACTATATCACCTGTTGAGGCAGAATATTTGAGGGCAATGGAGGCAGCAGCCTTGGCAGCTAAAAGAAACTTAAAGAAATGCGGTAATCACTCTTAGGCAGGGATTTGTTTTAGTATTAAACATAAAACATTGACGCAAAAAATAAATACAAAAAACGGAAAATTTTACCAATGCCGCGGACGCCGCATTTCAAAAAAACGGCTGAATACCGTTTTTAAGTTGATTTTAAGTTTGGGTATCAAGTTTTTACAGATACCATACCGGCAGGGCATAATTATTTTCTGTCAGGTGTGAGATTGTTTCGTTGAAGCTGATAACGCAGCCTGTGCCGCGTTTTTTGCCCGCAATTTGTTCGAGCAGCGCAAATTCTTTGCAGTCGCGTTTATTTTGTGTTGCGTGTTTTTTGACTTCAATAGGATAGAGCGTGTTTTCGCGTTCTATCACAAAATCTATTTCATGTCCGTTTCTGTCTCGAAAAAAGTATATTTCAGGGTCTATTATTCCGTTGTTGTACCAGCTTTTGAGTATTTCGCAGAGTACGTAGTTTTCAAAGTACGCGCCTGCCATTGCGCCGTTTTTCAGCGTTTCGGGGGTTCGCCAGCCTGCAAGGTATGCCGCAAGTCCTGGGTTGAGAAAGTAGAGTTTCGGAGTTTTGACTTCGCGTTTTATCGCGTTGTTTGAGTATGGGCGAAGTCTGTAGATTATGCCGGAGTTTTCAAGCACCGTCAGCCATTTTTCAGCAGTCGGCGATGTTATTCCAACTTCGCGCGCAACGGCGGTTTTGTTGAGTTGCTGTCCTATATGAGCTGCAAGCGTGCGCAAAAATGCGAGAAAACGCCCTTTGTCACCCACCTGTGCCAGCAGCGATATGTCTCGGTCGAGATATGTCCTGAGATATGAGGAGTAAAAGGCTTCAAAATCACATTTTCTGCCTGAATAAAAAACGGGCATGCCTCCGTTGAGTATGATTTGCCACAGCGCGTTTATATCGCCGTTTTTTGCCGTTTGTTTTCTGCGTTCAATGAATTTGTCTGTCGGCAGGAAGGGGGCTTTTTCGCTGTCGTTGATTATTTCTCTGCGGGAAAGGGATAGCAGTGTAAGTATGCCCACGCGTCCGGCAAGGGATTCTGTCACGTTTTTCATCATTGAAAAATGTTGCGAACCTGTCATGTAGAAAAGTCCGCTTTTGTCGCTTTTGTCAATCTGAATTTTTATGTTTCTGAAAATTGACGGAGCATATTGCACTTCGTCAAGTATAAGCGGCGGCGTGTTGTCCATAAAGAAAAGAGCAGGGTCGTTTGTTGCCCTTTCAAGCGCAAGGCTGTCGTCGAAGGTTACGTATTTGATTTTGCCGCAGTTTTTTTGCAGCATTGTACTTTTGCCAACCTGACGCGCGCCTGTTATAAGCACTGCGCCGAACATTTCCGCGTATTTTTGCACCGTGCTTTCAATATGCCGTTTAATGTATGTCATAACAAAAAACCTCGCAATATTAAAATGTGAGTTTATTATTGCTGAATTTATTTGTTTTGTCAATAGAGTGAAATTTGATGTTTCATAAAAAAGATGAGTTTTCTTTTCAGAGTGACATACGTTTGTCTATGTTGATTTATATAATCGCTGTGTAAGGTTGAAATCTCGGGCAGGAGGTGGACTGTTCGGATAAGGGCGAGAGCCAGGGAAAAGAATACGGCAGAAGCCGTTAGACGAAGGAGGAAAAATGTATGGAGACTAATGAAGTTGTAAAGAGTTTGATTTCGCTGCTGGAGGACAAGGGAGATGAACTGCTGCTGGCAGCAGTTGAAGAATCGCCGGCTGAACTTGTGAAAATTCTGCTTGATGCAGGCGCTGACCCCAACGCAGTTGACGATGACGGAAATTCAGCGCTTTGCAAAGCAGCGGAAGCAGAGGACGCGGAGTCTGTAAAAATGCTGCTTGACGCGGGGGCTGATGTGAATTCCGAGGACGGAGACGACAGAAGCGCACTGCGTATAGCCTTTGACAATGAGGACACGGAAATTATGGAAATTTTGCTTGCGGCAGGGGCAGACAGCGATATTGTGAACGGCGATGACGATACACTCTTGGCTGCAGCGGCAGGGAGTGGGAACGCCGCTGTTGTGAAAGTTCTGCTTGACGGAGGCGCAGACGCCGACGCATGTGATGACGATGGAAATTCTGCGTTGTCGTTGGCAGTATCCGAGGAAAACGCTGAAATAGTGAAACTTTTGCTTGATGCCGGCGCTGACGCTGATGCTTCTGATGAGGACGACAATCCTGCGCTTTGTATTGCAACGGGCAATGGCAATGCCGAGATAGTGAAACTGCTGCTTGACGCGGGCGCTGATTATGACGCTGAAGACAATGACGGCGATACCGCGCTTTCAATCGCCGTTTCAGGTAAAAAATCAGAAGTTGCCAAGTTGCTTATTGCAGCCGGCGCGCTTGAGTGATACAAGGAGGTGAAATGAACAGGCAGTTTTGAGGTTGTTTGGAATTTTTATCCGTTTGAATTTTTGATTTACAGAAAAAGGAGTGTATTTGTATGAAAATGAGAAGATTTATCGTGTTTATGCTTGCAGCAGTTTCTGTTTTGGCAATGGTGTCAGCCGCTTCAGCCGCCAACTGGCGGAGAGTGTACAGCGACAGGGATATTATTGTCCATGTTGATACAAGTTCTATCAGAAACCACGGAGATTATTTTGAGGTACGCGAAAGAACTATTTTCAATTCTTACCAGTCCAAAGCAGAAATTGGTATAATGGCAGCATTTGCCGTTGTTGCTTCAGGAAACAGCGGGCGAGACGCAGAGGTAACCCATGCAATAACTATAAAACAATACAAGAAAAACGAGAGCATGTGCAAGATTTTTGACGGCGTGCTGCTTAATCGCAAGGGAGAAACAGTGTGTCCGATGAATGAAACAAAGTGGGACAAGTGCTCAAAGGAAGAAGAGGCTGTACGCAGGGCTGTTAAGGCAATGAAGGGCTGGAAGTAAAGAGTTGTTATCAGACTGTTGCAAAGGAAGTGAATTGGAAAATGTTACCGTATCCGGGTGATTTGGACAGGGACGGCAGCCGCTCTGTTGCCATTCTTATCACGCTTGCTTCTATAGCGTATGCAATAATTGTTTGCAAAAGAAAATATGAGCGCATGAAAGCAGTAGCCGCTGTTGCGTGTGCTGAAAGCGAGGAAGAGAAAACCGTTCCTCAGGAGTAGTAGTAAAGAAGCGGAGCTTTACAGCTCCGCTTTGTTCTATTGTGTGCAATTTAAATTACAGTCTTATCGAAACACCTCTGTCAGCGAGATATTTTTTTAATTCAGGAATAGGAATTTCGTGAAAGTGGAAAAGCGAGGCGGCAAGCGCTGCTGCTGCTTTTCCTTTGATGAGTGCGTCATAAAAATGTTCCATACTTCCTGCTCCGCCTGAAGCTATTACAGGTATGTTCAGCTTTTCGGCGATGGCAGATGTCAGTTTCAAGTCGTAGCCTGATTTTGTTCCGTCTTTGTCCATACTTGTAAGCAAAATCTCGCCTGCGCCGCGTTTTTCTGCTTCGCGCGCCCATTTTACAGCGTCAATTCCCATTGGAAGCCTTCCGCCTGCCGTGTAGACCTCCCATAAATTGCCGCTTCTTTTGGCGTCTATGGCAACGACAATGCACTGGCTTCCGAAAAGTCTGGCGCCCTCATTTATCAGGTCAGGGCGTTTTACGGCTGCTGAATTAAGCGAAACTTTGTCCGCACCCGCACGCAGTATCGCGCGAATGTCTTCAACCGTTCGTATGCCTCCGCCTACTGTTATTGGGATAAACACGTTCTTTGCAACACGCGTTACAAGTTCGGCAACGGTTTCGCGCGCGTCGCTGGTTGCCGTTATATCAAGAAAAACTATTTCGTCAGCGCCTTGTTTTTCGTATGCCTGCGCGGCTTCAACAGGGTCTCCGGCGTCGCGCAGATTGACGAAGTTTATTCCTTTCACCACACGCCCGTTTTTGATGTCAAGGCAGGGTATTATTCTGTTTGCAAACATTATTCCGTTTCTCCGCATAGCGAAACAAATTTTTTCAGCAGCGCAAGGCCGGTGTTTCCGCTTTTTTCAGGGTGAAACTGGCAGCCGAACAGATTTTTCTTTTCAACGGCAGCGTCAAACGCAAGCCCGTAGCTGCATACGGCGGCAACGTCCGAACGTTCTTCGGCAGAGCAGTAAAACGAGTGTACGAAATAAACGTAACTGTTCTGCGGCGTGTCCGCAAAAAGCTTGCTTGAACTGTTTATTGACAGAGAATTCCAGCCCATGTGGGGAATTTTAAGTCCCATGCCGGAGGGAAAACGGCGGACGCAGCCTTTCAGCACTCCAAGCCCTTTTCTGCCAGGGGCTTCTTCGCTTTCTTCAAAGAGTAACTGCATTCCAAGGCAGATGCCAAGAAAAGGTTTTTCTGCCGCTGCCTCGGCAACAATTTCTTTCAGCCCGCGTTTTTCAAGTTCGTCAAGTGCGGCGCCGAATGCCCCTACGCCCGGAAGTATCAGCGAGGAGCAGGCTTTAATTTCATTTATATTTGACACAATTTTATTTTGCACTTGTAAAAATTCAAGCGCATTTACAACGCTTCTTAAATTCCCTGCGCCGTAATCAATTACTCCGAGCATCTGTAATCTTCCTGTTTGTGTTTGTAGCGTGAGGCAAGCTCTTCAAGTACGTCTGTGAACGGTACTTCCGTATTCATACAGGCGACAAGCAAATGATAGAGAAGGTCTGCTGCTTCGTAACGGAAATTGTCTTTGTCCTTTACTGCGCAGGCGAGGGCGGTTTCAAGCCCTTCTTCGCCGACTTTCTGCGCAACGCGTTTTGAACCTTTTGAAAGCAGTTTTGCCGTGTAGCTTTCTTCCGGTGAGTCATAGCGCCTTTTGTTAAGGTAACGCCACAGCCTTCCGAGGAAGGTCATCGCCGTTGAGTTCTCTTTGCCGGCAAGCGTTGTAAAGAAACAGGAATCTGCACCTGTGTGGCAGGCAGGTCCCTGAGGCTCTGCGATTGCAAGAAGTGTGTCTCCGTCGCAGTCAAGACGCAGCTCTTTTACGCGCATAAAGTTTCCGCTTGTTGCGCCCTTGTGCCATATTTCTTTGCGCGAACGGCTCCAAAATACGAGTTCGCCCTTTTCTTCCGTGAGTCTGAGCGATTCTTCGTTTGCGTAGGCGAGCATAAGTACCTCGCCTGAAATGCAGTCCTGAACTACAACCGGAACAAGCCCTTTTTCATCGAACTTAATTTTTGAAAAATCAATTTTGTCTGCCATTTTATTTTCCTTTCACTGCCGTAAGAGCTTCTTCAAGAGTAATGCCGCCCTCGTAAAGGCTTTTGCCTATGACGGCACCGGCTGCGCCTGTTTCAGCAAGCATTTTCAAATCGCTTACGGAAGTGATTCCGCCCGCTGCGACTATTTCATGATTGTCGCTGACAAGCGGCTCGTACAGTTCCCGCCTTGCGCCTTCCATTTTACCGTCCCGCTCCGTGTCCGTTACGAGAAATACGTTGTAGCCGCAGATTTTCAGCTTTTTAATTTCATCGAGCGGCAGGGAATCCGTTCCCTTAAGCCAGCCTGAATGAACGACTTTGCCGTTCTTTACGTCGACTGAAGGCATAACGGCGCTTCCGAAGCGGTCGAAAAGCCTTGCCGGCGCGTCCTTGTCCGTGAAAAGCAGACTGCCTACCATAACGCGTCCGGCTCCCGCCGAAAGCGCGTCCGCAACAGCTTCTTCCGAGCGAAGCCCTCCGCCGTACTGAACGTACATGCCGAGTTTAGCTATACTTTCAAGAATATTGAGGTGGCAGGGATGCCCCTGCTTTGCTCCCTCAAGGTCAACAACGTGAATATACGCGCAGCCTGCGTCCATAAACTGCTTTGCCGTATCCAGCGCGTCCACGCCGTAATCCCTGCGCGTGTCAAAATCGCCCTGCGTAAGGCGGACGACCTTTCCTCCGAAAAGGTCTATCGCCGGAAGGAGAATCACAGCCAGAGCCCCTTTGTGCTTGGATTTGCCTGTGCGGGCACGAGAGCCTGCTTGAGGCACATTCCTACAGATTTGAAAACTGCTTCCGCTGCGTGGTGCGAATTGTCGGTTTTCAGCAGGTCAATATGCAGCGTAAGCCCTGCTTCGCGCGCAAAGCCCCTGAAAAACTCAGGCACAAGTTCAAGGTCAAAATCGGCAGCCTTTTCCGTCGGGAAATTTCCCGTCCAGTAAAGAGCGCCGCGACCGCTGAAATCAAGCGCTGTCTGAACGAGAGAACCGTCCATCGGAAGCAGAAAACCGTAGCGTTCAATCGGACGCTCTTTAGCGACTTCACGCAGAGCCTGGCCGAGCGCAATTCCGACGTCCTCTGTGAGATGATGATAATCTATCTCAACATCGCCGTGCGCTTTAAGGCATATTCCGAGCCCTGCCCTGTGGCAGAGCAAATCAAGCATGTGGTTCAGAAAACCGCAATTCGTCTCTATGACGCGTCCGGCTGATGCCGGATGTTCAAGCATGAGCGAAATCTGTGTTTCTTTCGTGTTTCTCTCAATTTTTGCTTCCATTTCAAGCCTCCTGCTTTTCAGCCGCAAAACGCAGTGCGGCAACAATGTCCTTCAACTCATTCCAGCGGGTGTGAATTGTTCCCGCCGCTGAAACAAGCCGCATAGAAACCGGCATAATCTCTTTTATGACTACCAGACCGTTTGCTTTCAGCGTGCTTCCTGTCTGCACAATGTCAAAAATTACGTCGCTGAG
>JAUNNW010000066.1:0-3217 GCA_030531285.1 Synergistaceae bacterium
GTCGGGAAACGGTCAAAATCCGTTTCCGAAACGCGCGACGTAAGCTCCTGAAGCAACTGGTACAAATCTTTTGAACTCAGCAAGGCTTTTTTGCCGAGCACTTCGCCGCGCCCTGTTATGTTCAAATTGAAAAGTCTCTCGTTGTTTTTCGGCTGATAGCTCGTGCTTTCTGAGGCAAGAGACTTGTCTTTTCTGCCTGAAATAACCTCCATAAGATTAAGTTTGGGCACAACTTCGCGTGCTTCTGCCGGAGACCAGCCGGTTGCGAAAAGTCCGCCCATAATCGCGCCCATAGAAGTCCCGACAATTGCGGCGACGGGAATGTGCTCCCGTTCAAGCACCTCGAAAACGCCTATATGAGCGAGCCCTTTTGTTCCGCCTCCGCAAAGAGCGAGAACAACGCCGTCCTTGTGGGTGAACCCCCAAGCGTCATTGTGCCGCACCATCTCCTCCGCTGTCAGCGGTTTGTTTGGAAAAGCCGCGCAGGCCCTGCCTGAAACGGCGGAAATTAAAAGAACAGCAAGCAGAAATGCCGTTATTTTCCTGTGCTTCATCAAGAATCAGCTCCGTAAAATAAACTTCTTTTGTCCTAACGGATATTTTACCGTATAATAGTGTATGTAACAAGAGAGGGAACAATAAATCATGTGGAAGAGAACGCGGTACATCCTTGCGGCGATACTGGTTGCGTATTTGATAGGCGCAGCCCCGTTGATCATCGACTTTATCAACGACAAGCTTATTATAAACGCAGCGAATGTAATTTCACTGCGTCCGGGAGTCATGCGCTGCATCACTGTAACATTGAGTAAAATACGCAGCTACAGCAGCTATTTTGTTGTCATGTACGCTCTTACAGTCGCAGCTCTTATTTTTCTTGAAAACAGCAATCCTGACAGAACGCTGCTTTGGATAGCAGTACTGATTTTTGTTCCTTTCCTAGGCTTGTTCATATACCTGCTCATAGGTCCTGACTTTGACAACCTGCGCAGAAGACGCAATTTCCGTCCGCGCGAAATGCTTCCTGTTCCTACCGGAGAAAGACAGGCTCTTCAGTTGCAGACAGCACAGATGCTGCGTGAAATTTCAGGTGCGGAAGTTACCCGGTACAACCGCATTACTCCGCTGATAAACGGGGAAGAAACATTTGCGGACATGTTTGAAACAATAAACAGGGCAAAAACCTTCATACATCTCCAGTCGTTTATCATTAAAGACGACGAAATAGGCAGAAAACTGCGCGAGCTGCTTATTGCCGCCGTCAAACGCGGCGTCAAAGTCCGTGTGCTGTACGATGCAATCGGCAGCCGGAAAATAACCGCGGGATACGTTCGCAGCCTGAATGACGCCGGAGTGCGCTGCATATCCTTTATGCCGGTATCATTTCCTATGTTCCGCAGAAAGATGAACTTCAGAAACCACCGCAAAATATGCGTAATAGACGGAACAGCTGCTTATACCGGAGGCCTTAATTTCAGCAAAAATTACATACACAAAGGACGCATGGGCTTTTGGCGCGACACGCACGTCCGCGTTGAAGGCGAAGCCGTGAAAGAATTGCACAAAATATTTCTTGCCGACTGGGAAGACAGAACGACTGAAAAACCTGAGCAGATAATTAAAGAAGACAACGTGGTCTATCAGAACGATTTTACAGACTGGAAAAAACAGCCGGTTCAAGTTGTTCCAAGCGGGGTTTCTGCCCCCTGGCACTCAATAGAAATGGGTTTTATGAGCATGATTTCGCGCGCCAAAGAAAGAGTATGGATAACGACGCCGTACATAGTTCCGGGGCCTTTCATTGTCTCTGCACTGCGCATGGCTGCTCTCAGCGGCGTTGACGTACGCATAATCCTTCCGGAAAAAGGCGACCATTTTCTGGTTTACTGGGGAGGCAGGGCACACATTGAAGAACTGCTCTCGGCGGGAGTAAAAATACTGCTCTACAAACCGGGCTTTATACACGCCAAAACCCTTCTTTCAGACAGGGACATCAGTTCTGTCGGCACCTGCAATCTTGACGTGCGCTCACTTGAAATCAATTTTGAAGACCAGCTCTTTATATATGACGAAACGATAAACAAAATGTTCGAGCGGCAGTTCAAAGAAGATTTTAAAAATACGCGGGAGCTTAAGCTTGAAGAATGGAGGAAACGTCCCTTCTGTGAAAAACTGCTGGAATCCTTCGGCAGACTATATTCGGCACAGATATAGGGCACGGACAGTACACGCGATGCTCAAAAAAATCGACAAAGCGGAAAAACCGCCTGTTACGGCAAGCATCTTATACCGTACAGTCTTTGGCATGACCTTCGGCTGGCTTATTTTCCGCAGCTGCGTTGCTTTCAGAATGCGCGGTTTGCTTCCGGCCATGCTTTACGCGTCGGTCAGCCTGATTTTTGCCGCAGGCTGGATTATACTGAAATACTTTATTTCCCTGAAAAGATATGAAGCAAACAGAAACGATGAACGTGCTTTCGGCGCATGGCTGCTCTTTGCCGCTGCCGCATACGCGCTTCTGCTCTGCTTTAAACCTGAAACATCGTTAAAATCGGCAGTCATAATACTCCTTTCCCTTCTTCTTGCCGGACTGCTGACGTACTTCTTCAGCGTACGGGAAACGCAGCTGATTATTACCGAAATTGAAACGGTATCGCCCAAACTGAAGCGCGATAAAATCAGAATTGTCCACATTACAGACCTTCACGCGGGACTCTGGGCAGGCAGCGGGTATCTGAAAGAGCTTGTTGCGGCAGTCAACGGACAGCAGCCAGACGTTATAGTCTGCACCGGCGACATAAAAGACGAACGCCTCGGAATTGACAGCAGTGAAGAACTGACGCTCCTTTCCCGCCTGTACGCACCCTGCGGCAAATTTGCCGTGCTTGGCTGCCACGACTATACGGACAAAGCAGAAGCGGCAGATTTTCTTGAAAGAAGCGGCTTTACGCTGCTTGACGGCAAAACGGAAGAAACCGCCGGCATCACAATATGCGGCTGCGGAGACAGGGATCATCTTATCAAAAGTCAGTGGGGACTTTCAAAATCCGAACAGCTGATTCTTGACAACGAACACGTGCATAAAAACAAATTCTTCCTTATACTGCGCCACAGGCAGATTGTGGAAGACGGACAGCAGACGCACTTTGACCTGCAGCTCTCCGGCGCGAAACACGGCATATCTTTAACGCGGCTTCTTCTCCGCAAACTTGGAATC
>JAUNNW010000066.1:3317-7557 GCA_030531285.1 Synergistaceae bacterium
AAGGAGGGTACGTTTCATGGCGGTAACCGCAGCAGAAAAAGAGAAGCTTCTTGACGAACTTCTCGCGAAGTACCAGGGCTTCAAAGGCGCTACAATTCCGGTGCTCCAGAAAGCTCAGGAAATTTTCGGATATCTTCCGAAAGACGTGCTGATTAAAATCAGCAAAGCAATCGACGTTCCCATCAGCAAAATTTACGGTGTCGTAACCTTCTACGCACAGTTCCATCTCGAACCGAGAGGCGAACACATCGTACGTTCATGCCAGGGCACAGCCTGCCACGTACGCGGCGGCAAAGTCGTACTCGAAGCCATGCAGAAAAAGCTCGGACTTTCGGACGACAAATGCACAACGGACGACCTCAAATTCACAATCGAAACGGTCGCCTGCATCGGAGCCTGCGCCCTTGCTCCCTGCGTAATGGTTGACGAGGACACGCACGGACGTCTCACCACCGACAAAGCGTGTGCAATGCTCGACACGTACGCGAACGCATAAGGGGGAAACAGCAATGCAGATTAAAACGATAGACCAGCTTCATCAGGTTAAAGCCGACGCCATAGCGGCGCTTAAAGCGAGAAACGACGCCAAAACGCAGATCATTCTCGGAATGGGCACCTGCGGCATAGCGGCAGGCGGCAGAGCGGTACTTGCAGCCGTTGAAGAACAGATCAAAAAGCTCGGACTTGAAGACAAAATTTGCGTCTATTCAACAGGCTGTATAGGCATGTGCCACAATGAACCGCTTCTCGATGTTGTCCGCCCGGGCGAAGACCGCGTCACCTACGGTTCAGTAACGGCGGAAGACGTTGAAAAAATATTCGCCGAACACGTACTCGGCGGAAACGTCTTCAAAAACAAAGCAATCGCGCGCATTCCTCTTGAAGGTGCAAAAGCTGTGGACCTTCCTGCCTACTCCGAAATGCCCTTCTACGCGAAACAGCGCAAAAACGCCCTCAAAAACTGCGGCTACATCAACCCTGACTCACTTGAAGAATACATAGCGGCAGACGGCTACGAAGCGCTCGCGAAAGCAGTGCTTGCGCTCACGCCGGAAGACGTAATCGAAGAAGTCAAAAAATCAGGACTCCGCGGGCGCGGAGGCGGCGGTTTCCCGACAGGACTCAAATGGAGCTTCTGCCGCAAATCACAGGGACCGAAAAAATACATCATCTGCAACGCCGACGAAGGAGACCCGGGCGCGTTCATGGACCGTTCCCTTCTCGAAGGAGACCCGCACGCGGTACTTGAAGGCATGGCGCTCGGCGCCTACGCAATCGGCGCTGACGAAGGCTACATTTACTGCCGCGCGGAATACCCGCTCGCAATCAAACGCCTGAACCAAGCGATCGCGCAGGCGGAAGAAGCCGGTGTACTCGGCGACAACATCTTCGGCACAGACTTCAGCTTCAAGCTCCACGTCAAAGAAGGCGCCGGCGCATTCGTATGCGGCGAAGAAACAGCTCTTATGCAATCAATCGAAGGCCAGCGCGGCATGCCGCGTCCGAGACCTCCGTTCCCTGCGGTAAAAGGACTCTGGGAAAAACCGTCAAACATCAACAACGTTGAAACATGGGGCAACGTCCCGTGCATCATCAGAAACGGCGGCGAAGCCTACGCAGCATACGGCACCGAAAAATCAAAAGGCACGAAAGTCTTTGCCCTCACAGGCAAAATCAACAACCCCGGACTTGCCGAAGTTCCCATGGGAATTACAATGCGCGAAATTATCTTTGAAATCGCCGGCGGCATTCAGGACGGCAAAAAATTCAAAGCCGTACAGATAGGCGGACCTTCAGGCGGCTGTATGCCTGAAGAACTGCTCGACACACCTGTTGACTACGACTCGCTCATCGCGGCAGGCGCAATGATGGGCTCAGGCGGACTCGTCGTAATGGACGAAACAACCTGCATGGTTGACGTCGCAAAATTCTTCCTCACCTTCACCCAGTCGGAATCCTGCGGAAAATGCACGCCCTGCCGTGAAGGAACGAAACGCATGCTTGAAATTCTTACCGGCATCACCGAAGGCAGAGGCAAAGAAGGCGACATCGAAAGACTGCAGAAACTTGCCCGCTCAATCAAAGCAGGCGCGCTCTGCGCGCTCGGACAGACGGCGCCGAACCCCGTACTTTCCACAATCCGCTACTTCCGCGATGAATACGAAGCGCACATAAAAGACAAAAAATGCCCGGCGGGAGCCTGCCAGAAACTCATCAGCTACCGCATAACGGACGCCTGCAAAGGCTGCAGCCTGTGCGCGAGAAACTGCCCTGCATCGGCAATCAGCGGCGAACTTAAACAGCAGTTTGTCATTGACCAAAGCAAATGCATCAAATGCGGCGTCTGCATGAACAACTGCAGATTTGCGGCAATCGTCCGCGAATAAATCCGGAGCAGAGAGGAGAAAACATCATGGTAAAAGTTACAATAGACGGCGTAACAGTTGAAGTGCCTGAAAATTATACCGTAATCGAAGCGGCGGCACTTGCCGGCATCCGCATTCCTCAGCTTTGCTACCACCCGGAACTAAGCAAAGCGGGCGCCTGCCGTGTATGCATGGTTGAAATTGAAGGCGCCAGAAACCTCGGCGCGGCATGCGTCTATCCCGTAGCCGACGGAATGGTCGTACACACGAACACGCCGCTCGTTCGCGAAACAAGAAAAACGGTAGTTGAACTGCTTCTTGCAAACCACGACAGAAGCTGCCTCACCTGCCAGAAAAACAACGACTGCGAACTTCAGAAAATCGCTGCCGACCTCGGCATCCGCGAAATCCCCTTTGAAGGCGCGAAACGCGACAACCCTGTTGACGACAGCAACCCGTCACTCGTTCGCACACCCAACAAATGCATCCTCTGCGGACGCTGCGTAAGAGCCTGTGCGGAACATCAGGGACTTGACGTCTACGGCTTCATCAACCGCGGCTTCAACACCGTAGTCGGACCTGCATTCAACCTCGGACTCGGCGACGTAACCTGCTCGCTCTGCGGACAATGCAGCGCAGTCTGCCCGACAGCGGCAATCACCGAAAAAGACGACACCGAAAAAGTATTCGACGCAATCGGCGACCCTGAAAAAATCACCGTTGTACAGACAGCGCCGGCAGTCCGCGTTGCTCTCGGCGAAGCCCTCGGACTTCCCGCCGGTGAAATCGTAACCGGCAAAATGGTTGCGGCTCTCCGCAAACTCGGCTTCGACAAAGTGTACGACACCAACTTCTCAGCCGACCTTACAATAATGGAAGAAGGCACAGAATTCCTGCACCGCATCAAAAACGGCGGACTCCTTCCGATGATCACCTCCTGCTCACCGGGCTGGATCAACTTCATCGAAATGAAATACCCTGACCTTCTCGGACACCTCTCAACGGCAAAATCGCCGCAGGGAATGTTCGGTGCGTTAATGAAAACCTATGAGCCTGAAAGACTCGGCATACCTGTTGAAAAAATCTACAGCGTATCAATCATGCCCTGCACGGCGAAAAAATCCGAATGTGTACGTCCGCAGCTTCAGTCCAACCCGGGAATCCCCGACGTTGACGCGGTACTCACAACGCGCGAACTCGCCCGCATGATCAAAAACGCCGGTATTGACTTCAAAAACCTGCCGGAAGAAGACTACGATGATCCCCTCGGAACCTCAACAGGCGCGGCGGCAATCTTCGGAGCCACAGGCGGTGTTATGGAAGCGGCGCTTCGCACAGTACACTTTATGCTCACCGGCAAAGAAATCGAAGGCATTGTCTTCACGCCTGTACGCGGAATGGAAGGCATCAAAGAAGCATCGGTTGACGTACCTGTTGACGGCAAAACAGTCACCGTCAAACTCGCCGTTGCCCACACCCTCAAAAACGCCCGCACCCTTATGGACAAAATCCGCGCAGGCGAAGCAGACTACCACTTCATCGAAATCATGGCATGCCCGGGCGGCTGCATAGGCGGCGGCGGACAGCCCCAGCCTGTCAACGCGCGGATACGCGCGGCACGTACGGCTGCTATCTACAAAGTGGACGAAACAAGCAAACTCCGCCAGTCGCACAACAACCCGCAGATCAAAGAAATCTACAAACAATACTTCGGCGAACCCTGCGGCGAAAAATCGCACAAACTGCTCCACACGCACTACACAGCGCAGAAACGCGAAATATAAGATACAAACGGCATCACAAAACGGCTTGAGAAACGTTAAAAAATCCCAAGCCGTTTTTAATCTGCCCGAAAATAATTTCGGGTACACTCA
>JAUNNW010000067.1 GCA_030531285.1 Synergistaceae bacterium
AACGTCGGCGACATCGCCGGCATGGGAGCAGACCTTTTTGAATCCTACGTCAACTCCGTAATAGCCGCGATGGCGGTGGGAGCGGTTGTTATAGCCGGAACAGCGGGTGTTTTCTATCCGCTTTTCCTTGCGGCGGTCGGCATTGCTGCTTCAATTCTCGGCATGGCATTTGTCCGCGTCAAAAAAGACGGTGATCCTTCCAAAGCGCTCAGCACTGGTCTTGTCATGACCGGCGTTATTATGATTATCGCGACATATTTCCTTACCGGCGCGGTATTTGGTGAGCTTACCTATTTCTGGGCTGTCGTTTCGGGTGTTGTTTCAGGCATCGCAATCGGCGGAGTCACGGAATACTACACGTCAGACGCGTTCCCGAGTGTCAAGGAAATTGCTGAAGCCTCGCAGACTGGTCCCGCTACAAACATTCTGTCAGGTCTCGGCGTTGGAATGAAATCAACGGCAATCCCTGTGCTTCTTGTCTGCATCGCAGTCTGGGCAGGTTTTAAATTCGGAGGTCTTTATGGAATCTCCTGCGCCGCAGTTGGTATGCTTTCAATAACCGGTATGGCGCTTTCAGTTGACGCCTACGGCCCTATTTCAGACAACGCAGGCGGCATCGCCGAAATGGCGGAACTTCCTGAAGAAGTCCGCAATATTACAGACAAACTCGACGCTGTCGGCAACACGACGGCGGCAGTCGGTAAAGGTCTTGCAATTGGTTCAGCAGCCCTTACGGCTCTTGCTCTGTTCGTTTCATACGCACAGGCAACGAAAATCACGGCTATTGACCTTCAAAATTCAAACGTTATGATAGGCCTCTTCATCGGCGGCATGCTTCCGTTTGTGTTCAGCGCCCTCGCAATTCAGGCTGTTTCGCGCGCCGCTGAAAAAATGATACAGGAAGTTCGCAGACAGTTCCGCGAAATCGCGGGAATTATGGAAGGCAAAGCACGCCCGGAATATGAGCGCTGCGTTGACATTTCAACGGCGGCAGCTCTTAAGGAAATGATTATCCCCGGACTTATGGCGGTCGTGGTTCCTGTTATAGTCGGCGTGGTTCTTGGCCCTGAAGCTCTTGGAGGGCTTCTTGGCGGTTCCATAGTAACCGGAGTTATGATGGCTATATTTATGTCAAACTCGGGCGGCGCCTGGGACAATGCCAAGAAATACATTGAATCAGGCCAGTACGGCGGAAAAGGCTCGGCTCCGCACGCGGCGGCAGTCGTTGGAGATACCGTAGGTGACCCGTTCAAGGACACCGCAGGTCCCAGCCTTAATATTCTTATAAAGCTTATGTCCGTCGTTGCGACGGTTCTTGCACCGCTCTTTATCCGTTAATATTAACGCTGAAAAAGCAAGCGCGGAGGGACAGGCAGCTGTCCCTCCGTGTTCTCTGAAAAAGCGCACAGCTGCCGGCGGTGAACAATTAAGAATGAATAATTGCCGTATGATAAGTTTTTGCCGGAGAATTTTCATTCTTAATTCTTCATCTGTAATCCTTAATTTGACAGTGGGGGTTGAGCTTGTCAGAAGTTGATGAAATAAAAAGCAAACTGGATATTGCCGAAGTTGTCGGTGATTACGTGAAACTCGTCCGCAAAGGGACGAGATATTGGGGCTGCTGCCCGTTTCACAACGAAAAAACGCCGTCATTCACCGTCTCTTCCGAAAAGCAGAGTTTTCACTGCTTTGGCTGCGGAAAGGGCGGCGACGTTTTCAGTTTTGTTCAGGAAATAGAACATCTTGATTTTCGCGAAACGCTTGAACGGCTTGCGGAGCGAGCCGGAGTGAAACTTCAGCCGCGCAGCGGAAAATTTTCGGACACAAAAACAAAGAAAAACATTCTTGCCGACGCGCAGGAATTTTTCAGAAAATCCTACAACACTCCGGGGGCAAGCGCCGCGCGCGCGTATCTTGACAGAAGAAACATCAGCTGCGAAACGGCTGCGGCATTCGGCATAGGCTGGGCGCCTGACAGCTGGAACAGCCTTTCGTCCATGCTGCTGACCAAGGGATATAAAGAAAAGGAACTCATCGACAGCGGACTTGTGTCGCAGGGAAACAAAGGAATTTACGACCGTTTCCGCGGCCGCGTAATGTTTCCGATATACAACGTTACGGACAAACTGATAGGCTTCGGCGGACGCGCTATAGCAGGGGAAGACGCCAAATATCTCAACAGCCCTGAAAGCGAAATCTTCAACAAAAGAAACAATTTGTACTTGCTTAACAAAGCCAAAATTGCAATGCACAAGGCAAACGCAGCGATACTTGTTGAGGGTTATATGGACGCGATACGCTGCCACCTGTGCGGATTTACAAATGCTGTTGCTTCGCTTGGCACGGCTCTTACCGAACAGCAGGCTGTGCTTATAAAAAGGATGGCTGACATCTGCTGCATCTGCTACGACTCTGACGGAGCAGGGCAGGAAGCCGCACTCCGCGGCATGTACATTCTTCAGAAGCACGGCATTTCCGTTAAAGTTGTTAAACTTGAGGGCGGTAAAGACCCTGACGAAATTCTGCAGCTTGAAAACGGAGCGGATTATTTCAGAAAAGCATTGGAAGAAGCCCTGCCGCTTCCGGTATACCATGCGGTTGTGTGTATGAATACGCAGAATGAACCCGAAAAAGCCGCGCAGGCAAGAGAACAGCTTCTTGAAGGGCTTGCGTCGCTGTCTGTGTTTGAACTTAAACCGTACATTGACAAAGTTGCTCAGATACTCGGAGTTTTGCGGCACAATCTTGAAGACGAAATACGCGGGCGTCAGGAAATGGTGCGCGGAAGAGAAAACAGCCTCAGCAGGGAATATGCGGTTTTTGAAAACAGAGCGGCGGAAAAAACTGACGAAAGAGAAGTTATGCTCTGCAGCCTGCTTTGGAATAATGAAAAATTGAGAATGCGCTACAAGCCCTCAGATGTGATACACTTTATAGGCGACGGGGTTGTCCAGAACATCATCTCGGCGCTGCTGTCCGGAGAGAGCAGGGAAGAGCTCGAAACCCGCTGGAGAAATCTTGGCGACAGCAGCTGCCTGTCTGTAATTGCCAAAGGCAACGCTCTGTTGGAACAGGGACAGGAAGAATTAGAACTGGCAGACAGACTGCTTAAGGAACTGAGAAAAGCCACGGCTGAAAAACGAATCAAAACACTGCGCGCCAAAATGATAAGAGGCGCGGCAGACAACAAAGATATGGCAGAATACTGCGAACTGGTTAAATACGTCAAAGGAGGAACACCGTTAAAATGACCGCGAAAAAAGATACAAAAGAGACAACTGAAAAGAAAACTGCCGCAATAAAAATGGGTAAAGGTTCCGCAGTTCGTGAAAGCGGTAAAAGCAAGACTGCTGAAGAAACAAACAGCGTGAAAGAAACAGCAAAGAAAAAAAACAAACCCGAAGCTGTTAACGATACCGAAAAAAAGAATACCAAAACCACGGCAAAAAAAGATAAAGCTGCTGAAACGGCATCATCAAAAAACAAGGCTGCATCTGAGAAAGCTCCGTCTTCCGCAAAAAAAAGCTTTAAAAAAGAAACGGCTGAAGCAGACGAAACTGCTGAAAAGAAACTGCAAAAGGCTGCATCTGCGAAAAAAACAAAGAAAGCCGCACAGCCAAAACAGCCGAAAAAACAGGATATGTCGGATGAACTGGAATTTCTCATAGAAGACGGCGAAACACTTAAAAGAGATGCAGAAGCTGATTTTTCTGTTCGCAACCTCAAGATAAGCATTGGCAGTACTTTTGAAGACGACGCGATAACGGAAGAAGAAGCCGTACAGGTGGCTGCCGAATCTGCTGCCGCAATCCTTGAGTCCGTGCACAAGAAAGTTGCTGCTTCAAAAAACAGAAAAGAAGACGGCTCCGAAAAAACGATCAAAGACGATGCGATGGGGCTTGATTTGGCGTTTGCAGTAGACAAAGTTGTTGCCGGGGACGAAATTCCGGCGGACATTCAGGAAATTCTGACAGAAGAAGGTGCTGATGAATACACGGCATGCATTGAAAGTGTAAGAGAAATTCTTCAAGAAGGCCGCGAAAAAGGTTACATGACCTATGACGACCTTGAAAAACATCTGCCCAAGGAATTCCTTACTCCGGAGGTAATTGACAATCTCTACACCAACCTTATGGAACTTGGCGTGGACGTTATTGAAGAAGTTAAGACAAAATCAATTGACGGAGAAGCTATGCCGGGAGTTGAAGCCGCTAACGACCTTGAAGATTTGGACGAACTTCCGCTGTCGGATCCTGTAAGAATGTATTTAAGAGAAATCGGAAAAATTGATTTGCTTAAACCTGAACAGGAAGTTGAGTATGCCAAGGGCGTTGAGGAAGGAAGACCCGGATGCAAAGACAAACTTGTTGAGGCAAACCTAAGGCTTGTTGTAAGCATTGCGAAAAAATACATCGGCAGAGGAATGCTCTTCCTCGACCTCATACAGGAAGGCAATTTGGGGCTGATTCGCGCCGTAGAAAAATTTGACTACACAAAAGGCTACAAATTCAGCACATACGCAACGTGGTGGATACGTCAGGCAATTACGAGAGCAATCGCTGACCAGGCGAGAACCATACGAATACCGGTGCACATGGTTGAAACAATCAACAAACTTGTAAGAGTATCGCGGCAGCTTGTACAGGAACTAGGACGCGAAGCGACTGTTGAAGAAATCGCTGCCAGAATGGAACTTCCTTCCAACAGAGTTGAAGAAATCCAGCGCATTGCGCAGGAACCTGTATCGCTTGAAACACCTATCGGTGAAGAAGAAGACAGCCAGCTCGGCGATTTTCTGGAAGACAAAGAAATGCCAAGCCCTGAAGAAGCGGCAGCCACGCAGATACTGAGGGAACAGCTTGACTCAATGCTTGATGACCTTACCGAAAGGGAAAGCGAAGTTTTGAGGCTGCGCTTTGGCTTGGAAGACGGGCACGCACACACACTGGAAGAGGTCGGAAAACGTTTCGGAGTGACAAGAGAACGCATACGCCAGATTGAAGCGAAAGCACTCCGCAAGCTCCGCCATCCCAGCAGAAGCAAAAAACTCAGAGATTTTCTTGAATAAATAAACTATGCCCCTCGCAAGAGGGGCATAATTTATGAAATAAAACCTAACCTGAAAACCTGAAAGCGGCACTATCCGTAAAAGCCCGTGTCTTTGATTGTGCGGTAAATGAGAGTATAATATTTGGGAAATGACAAACTTTGAAAGGACTGGGTTGTTATGGCGAAGAAACTGGAACTTACTTGGATAGGCAAAGAAGAAAAAATAAAAGTTGAACCGCGGCTTTTGATTGAGCGTCCTGAACTGTCAAATTGCGCCAATGACCCTGATACAGAAAATATGCTCATTCACGGCGATAATCTTCTTGCTCTCAAGGCTCTTGAAGGAAAATACGCCGGACAGGTTAAATGTATCTATATTGACCCGCCGTACAATATTGGCGAAGCTTTTGAATATTACGACGATAACCTTGAACACTCAATATGGTTAAGTTTGATGAAAGCGCGTTTAGATATTCTTAGAAATTTGTTGGCAGAGGAAGGCTTCTTTTGCTGTCAATGTGATGACTCAGAAGGACAGTATCTTAAAGTTTTATGTGACGAAATATTTGGCAGGGTAAATTATCTTACAACAATTTACGTTCGGGTGCGGTATCCAGAAAAGACACTAAAACAAGATATGTCATTTCACAAAGAAATCGAACAAATTCATGTGTACAGGAAGAGTGCTTTGGCAAAGGCTATTTTAGATACTGTTGAAATCGGTTATGAAAAGTTTAATTACAGAATTACCATAACAGGAAATCCAAGCAAATCGATCGTTTTGGGTGGTAAGAATGTAGAGGTATATACAAAAGAAAATTTTCAAATTACCGAAGAAATAGGTTCAGAGTACGGTCTCAAAGAAATTTGGGCTACTGGGACTATACTTGATGGTAATTCATCGGGACGTTTCTTTAGAGATTATCTAACAGGACGATATGAGGAAGATGGATATGGTGTACTATATAAAGTGTATGGTATAGGTGATGATAGATATGATTTTCGCTATTTTACTGGACCTAATCGCATTGGGGCAACAAAGGGAAAATATTATCAAGGTGTGCCAACAGAAAAACTCAATGGAAAAATATTTCAAAAAAAGCCGATTAACGGCTTTGTCGATTTAGCCGCAAGCTTTGGCAACTGTAGACAAGAAGGTGGGGCTGGTTTTAGAGGAGGTAAAAAACCTGAAACGCTTGTTAAAATGTTACTTCACCACTTTTCAAAAAAATATGATTTAGTATTAGATTCCTTTTTGGGATCAGGTACTACTTGTGCTGTAGCACATAAAATGAATAGAAAATATATTGGAATAGAAATGGGAAGACAATGTGAAGAACTATGCCAGCCAAGGCTTAATAGAGTTATTTTAGGTGATAAAACTGGTATTTCAAAAGATGTTGCCTGGCAGGGCGGAGGCGCGTATAAGTTTTACGAGCTTGCGCCTACGCTTATAAATGAGGACGCGTACGGCGAAAAGGTTATCAACAAAGAGTATGACGCGGATATGCTTGCGTCTGCGGTTGCACTGCACGAGGGCTACATTTATGAGCCGGACGAAAAAGTTTTTTGGAAGCAGTCAAGGGGCAGCGAAAAGTCTTTCCTGTTTGTTACGACAAAGTTTGTTTCAATGGAATACGCAGAGATGATAAAAGGCAGTATGGCTGAAGGCGAGTTTCTGACTATTGCCTGTTCTGCGTTTGAAAACGGCGCGGATAAGATTTATCCGGAAATCAAGATAAAGAAGATACCTCAAATGCTGCTAAAGCGCTGTGAGTTCGGCATTGACAATTATGAACTGAATATCAAGCATCCGCCTGTTTATGAGGACGAGGAGGATTTTGATGATGAATAGCAACACAGAATTTTATACTGTTGAAAGTATTTGCGGCGCTATGTCTTTGCGCAAGCCGCAGAGAAGGTCGCTTGAAATTCTTGAGGATATTCTAAGCGGTATAACACCGTCAAAAACTATAGACAAACTTGAAGCAACAAGGAAAATTCACGCCAAGTATCCGATTTATACGGATTTTGAACGCGATTTTATGTCGCTTACTTTCGCGCTTGCGACCGGGGTTGGCAAAACGAGGCTTATGGGCGCGTTTATCGCTTATCTGTATTCGCAGAAGGGTATCAGAAATTTCTTTATAATTGCCCCGGGAACTACTATTTACAACAAGCTGAGAAGCGATTTTGGCGATGTATCAAATCCTAAATATGTGTTTAAGGGCTTGAACTGTTTTGAAGAAGCGCCGATGATTATTACCGATGAAAACTATAAAAACAGACTGAACAGCGGACAGGATATAAATATCTTTATTTTCAACATCGGCAAGTTTGACAAGGAGAACGCTCAGCTTAAAAAACTTAATGAGGTGCTGGGAGATTCGTTTTACAAGATGGTTTCAAGTTTAGATGACCTTGTTGTTATTATGGACGAGTCTCATCATTATCGCGCTGACAGAGGTATGCAGGCA
>JAUNNW010000172.1 GCA_030531285.1 Synergistaceae bacterium
CGACGGAGCCCTGAAAAAAGCGTTTACTGAATCCATCCCTCTTTAAGCCGCTTCCATGCGGAGTCAAGCGCTTCTGAAATTACGCGGGTGTCGCCGATGACAGGCATAAAGTTTGTGTCGCCGTTCCAGCGCGGCACCACGTGCATATGCAGGTGCTGGTCAATGCCTGCTCCGGCAGTCTTGCCAATGTTCATTCCGAGATTGAAGCCGTCTGGGTGCATAACCTCTGCAAGAGTTTCAACAGCCTTTTGGGCAAGCTGCATAAGCTCTGTCAGTTCGCCTGCCGTCAGCTCTGCAAAATTGTGCAGATGGCGGTAAGGTATAACCATAAGATGCCCTGCGCTGTACGGATAGCGGTTCATTATAACAAAACAGAGTTTCCCGCGGTGGACTATAAGGTTTTCTTTGTCTTTGTCTTCATTCGGACAGCCGCAGAAGATGCAGCCGCCTTCTTTTTTGTCTCCGGAGAGTATGTATTCGCTGCGCCACGGCGCGAAAATTTTGTCTACCATAGTTGCACCGGCTTTCTGTTAAACTTTGCCCGTCTATTATAATTCTTTTTCACTGTAAACCGCAAATATATGGTATAAATATATTGCAACGGAAGGAGGTTGTCAGAATGAAAAAGAGTTTGAAGACAGTCGCACTGCTCACGGTTCTTGCAGTGTTTTTCTGCGCGACAGGAACGGCATGGGCAGAGGCAGCGCATGAGAGACGCATCAGACTTGCGGCACAGGTGCTCGACGAAATGGCAGCGCAGAATGATGCGGGCAGTCTCGGCGACGTTATCGCTTCCGGCAGGGGCGTAGCAATTTTCCCGAGAGTCGGCAAAGCAGGTTTCATAGTCGGAGGTATGGGAGGACAGGGAATAGTGCTTCTCAAAGGCAAAAACGGCAAATGGACAGGCCCTGCATTTATGGGAATTGCAGGCGCAAGCTTCGGGCTTCAGATAGGCGCAAGCGAAACAGCGCTTGTCCTTGTTATCACAAACGAAGCCGGTGTCCGCGCGTTTACGGGCGGCAACAGTCTCACGCTCGGCGGAGACGTTTCAATTGCCGCAGGTCCTGTAGGCAGAGACGCAAAAGCGGCAACAGACGGCAGAGCGGCAGCTGCAATTTACAGCTACTCAATGTCAAAAGGACTTTTTGCGGGGCTTGCACTTGACGGCAGCCAGCTTAACCAGAACAGGGACGCAAGCAAGGCATACTGGGGCCAACCGCTTTCAGCTCAGGCAGCGCTTGGAAAGCCTGCAGCCGACAAGCGCATCAAACCTGTAGTCAACGCGCTTAACAGGCTTGTCAAAAAAGCGCAGTAATTTTACACGACTGTACCTGCCCTGCGTATGCCGGGCATTTTTTATGTTTTGCGGCAGCCGGAGAAGAAATTTAAATAAATTTCAAATCCCCACAAAATCTCCATATTTTCTTCAAAATTCTCCCACAAACAAAGAATATACTTTAGTCACACCAACAGGGAAACCCAATAAAGAAAAAGGAGGCGGTAAGGATGACCCGGTGGATGAAAAGAACAATGAAACAGACGGCACTTGCAATGGCAATAGTATTTACAGTTTCAGGCTG
>JAUNNW010000173.1 GCA_030531285.1 Synergistaceae bacterium
CAAGCAGTATCCGCGCCCAGCCCAGTAGGAAGTAACACGAAGCGCAATAAAAAAACAACAGGGGCAGTTTGCCGAAATTTACATTTCGGCAATCAAGCCCGATGTTGAGTGTACCCGAAATTATTTTCGGGCAGATTAAAAACGGCTTGAGAGATTTATAATTCCACGCCGCTTGTGTTGTAAGTATTTTATGAGGCGGTAAATTTTGACGGTCAGGCTTAAAGGCTCGTTATTTTCATTTTTTTCAGTCTTTCGTAGTCTGTCATATCCATTTTCAGCGGCGTTACAGAAATGCAGCCGTCGCGAAGCGCCGTAACGTCTGTGCCTTCTTCAAAGCGGTCTTCAATTCGTCCGCCTATCCAATAGTATTCCTTTCCGTTGCGCTCTATAACTTCCACCCTGTCTTCGTAGAGCCTCGTTCCGAGCCGCGTTATGCGCGTGCCTTTAATTTCGCCGTACGGCAGGTTGGGAACGTTGATGTTGTACAGCTGCGGTTTTTCTTCGGTATTTTCACGCAGGAAACCTATAAATTTTTCCATAAACAGAGCTGCTGTTTCGTAGTGCGCCGTTTCTTTTTTTGAAACAACGTTCAGCGATAAAGCGGCTGAGGTCGCGCCGAAAACAAGTCCTTCCATCGCGGCGCAGACTGTTCCGGAATAGGTTACGTCCCCTGCGACGTTGGGTCCTCTGTTTATGCCTGAAACAACCAGTTCGGGGCAGAAGCCGAGTACATCGCAGGCAAGGCTCACGCTGTCGGTTGGCATTCCGCTGCATGCATAGGCGCGGTAGTTTCCGAGAATGAATTTTTTGTCGATTTCCTCAAGAGTTACAAGCTTGTGCATCGTCATCGAGTGTCCGCTTGCGCTTCTTTCCCTTGCCGGAGCTGATACAAGAAGCTCATGTCCCGCATCTGCAAGAGTTTTGGCAAGGAAATGTATGCCTTCGGCATAAACGCCGTCGTCGTTTGAAAGCAGAATCCTCATTTTACAGTCCCAGTCCTATAATGCTGATTATTAAGTCCATAAACGGCTGCATAAGGTACGGAAGCACGTTCATCGCTACAAGAATAAGTATTACAAACATTCCGTAGCGTTCCAGCCAGTCAAAAAATCTCATTCCGCCGTAAGGCAGGAGAACGTAGAGCACTCGCGAACCGTCAAGCGGCGGAACCGGTATAAGGTTAAACGCCGCAAGTCCAACGTTCATCCGTATCATAAGCAGCATGAAAAGGTGCAGTCCGTAGCTTGTAAAAAACTGCGGAAAGCGGACAAAAAGCTGTACGCAGACAAAGGCGGTAAGAATATTTCCGGCAGCACCGGCAAGCGAAACTATTGCCAGGTCGCGTTTCGGGTGTTTGAAATACGCCGGATTGATGGGCACAGGCTTTGCCCAGCCGAAATGAAACAGCAGAAGACAGAGACCGCCTACAAGGTCAATATGCGCCAGCGGGTTTAAGCTGAGCCGTCCGTCACACTTCGCCGTAGGGTCGCCGAGCAGATACGCCGCGTAACCGTGGCAGAATTCGTGAAACGAAAGCGACCAGAGCAAAACTGGTATTCCAAGCAGAA
>JAUNNW010000068.1 GCA_030531285.1 Synergistaceae bacterium
TCTGCGTCAAAGGCAAAGGCAGGTCCTATGACCCATACTGTTTTGCCGTGTTTCTTTTCATGTTCCAGCAGTTCGTACAGTTCGTCGTAGTCGCGGGAGAATGCCGTTTCGCGTGAACGGTGGCGGCGGAATGAAAATACTTCACCGGTTGCCGATTCTTCATTAAAGCCGTTGGGGTGTACGTAGATGCCGTCCTCGCAGTTTTCTGTCCGTCCTGTTGCGACAAGATCGCCTGCTTTCAGCCAGCGCGGCTCCACAACGGTTATTTCACCGTCTTTGTACACGGGAACGCAGTCCATACGGCTTTCTTTTGCAAGCAGCCAGTTTTCCCCGACGTGAAAATATTCGGGGAAGATGCTTAGTGCGTGAAAATTGTCCGGCGCCGTTGCATCAAAAGGTGCAGGTTTGAATACTGCCTGCGGCGCGTTTTTAAATTTGTCTTCCGAAAAATCCGGAGCAGTGTATTTCCTAAGTTCAAATGCCATAGTTTAAAGCCTCCCAAGTGAACCTTGCGTGTCAATTTGTTTGATAATTGTAACCGAAATTAAAACGGTTAGCAATTGGGAAAAACGACAGTAAAGATCTGCGCCATTTTTTCTGTAAAAATGCTTGCATTTTTCAGGATTGCGTATATAATAATCGGGCTTGGACTCAAGACAGCTGGTGCGCGATGAGCGCTCAATATCCCGCCGAGGTCTGGTAAGAGGCGTAGTTATGCATGTTTACGGCTTCCGGACTCACTTGAGCAGCGGAAGCCGGTTTTTATTTTGCCGGCATCCGACACAACAATACAGGAGGTGAAAATCGAATGCCGACACAAGCAAAACGCGAAAACATTGACGAACTCGTTGGACTTCTTAAAAAGACTAATGCAGTTTACATCGTTGAATACCGCGGACTTACGGTTGCACAGAGCACGGCTCTCCGTAAAAGCATCCGTGAAGCGGGCGGCGAGATGAAAGTTTGCAAGAACACTCTCATGCGTATCGCACTCAAGGAGAACGATATGATAACCGCTCCTGAATTTGACTTTGGTCCCAACGGTTACGTGCTCTCATACGGAGACGCGTCAGCAGTTGCCAAAGCAATCCGCGATTTCGCAAAAGTGAAGGAAAACGCAGCGTTGATCGTCAAAGGCGGAATTTTCGAAGGCAGAGTCATTTCAAAAGCAGAAGTCTTTGCAATCGCCGACATCCCGCCGCGCGAAGTTCTTCTCGGAATGGCAGTACGCGCCATGTCTTCCCCGCTTCAGGGACTGGTCAACGTACTTTCAGGCCCTGCAAGAGGACTTGTTACCGCCCTTGCGGCAATCAAGGACAAAAAGGAAAACGCAGCATAATGTTCAAAGCCGCATAGCGGCGTAAACAACAAACAAAAATTTAACTTTGGAGGAATTTATTATGACAAAAGAAGAAATCATCAGCGCAATAGAATCAATGTCAGTTCTCGAACTTTCAGATCTCGTTAAAGAACTTGAAGACAAGTTCGGCGTTTCAGCAGCAGCACCGGTAATGGCAGTGGCAGCAGGCGCAGCAGCGCCGGCAGCAGCGGCAGAGGAAGAAAAATCAGAGTTCAGCGTTGAACTCACAGAGTTCGGCGCAAAGAAACTTGACGTCATCAAAGTTGTCCGCGAAATCACCGGACTCGGCCTCAAAGAAGCCAAAGACCTTGTTGACGGTGCACCGAAAATGGTTAAAGAGGGCGTAGCCAAAGAAGAAGCCGAAGAGATGAAAAAGAAACTCGAAGAGGCAGGAGCAAAGGTTACCCTTAAGTAATTTTCCCATTATTGCAGACAGAAACCTCCGGATTCGGGGGTTTTTGTTTTTTGCGATGTTTTTTGGTTCTTTTTTCGTCTTTTTTCTCTCAAAAAATTTGTTGTTTTGCCGGTATTTTTAATATAAAGTTATAATTTGAAAGGTTTTTTGTCAAATTTTTCGTATTTATTAAATATTATAAGTTTTTTGCACAAAAAGATTGACATTCCAACAGTTTCAGAGTATTATTTGCCCGTTGTGGAGAAGTACAGCGCCGGAAGGAAAGGAGCCCCGTCATGACAGGAAGATTCAACAGCGTTCTCGTTATAGTCGTTGTTATTATTTTGGCGGGTCTGCTTGGATGATCGGCGTTTTGTTTTTTCGCTTTAATCCAAGCCGGCCCAAACAAAAGGGTCGGCTCAATTTTTGTCTGTAAAACACAGAAGCTTCGCGCAGTCTGATTTACACGGATTTTACACAGCGCGGAATGCTTGCAGAGGAGTGATTGCTATGTCGAGTACCTTCAGTATTTTGTCGCAGGACCAGCCCGGAGTTCTGATGCGTATTGCGGCTCTTATTTACCGCCGTGCATACAATATCGTCAGTTTGTCGGTATCTCCCACGGAGGAGGACGGAGTTTCACGTTTTACAGTTGTTGTTGACGGTGAGCCGAGGATATGCGAACAGGTTCGCAAGCAGCTGGAAAAACTTACAGAGGTTATTTCGGTAACCGATTTAACACGCGACGGCAATGCTGTTGAGCGCTATCTGAAGCTTATTAAGGTTAAAGCGCCGCAGAGCTCGAGGTCGGATATTTTCCAAACGGCGGAGATTTTCCGCTGCCGCGTTGTTGACCTCGGTTCTTCCACCCTGACGCTTGAAGTTACGGGAGCGAAATCAAAGGTTGAAGCGTGTATAAAGGCTTTACAGCCGTTCGGCATAGTCGAAACTGCCGGAAGCGGGCAGGTGTCCGTTGCCAGAAGCGGTTTTGATGAGGAATAGGAGGAAATTATGTCCAATACGTTCTGTATTTATTCAGAAGACCAGCCCGGTGTGCTCAGCAGAGTTGCCGCGCTTATTTACCGCAGAGGTTATAACATTATAAGCATTGCTGCGGGCCCTACGGAGATTAAGGGTGTTTCACGCTATACGCTGGTTTTTGACGGCGAGGAATCAACCTATGACCAGGTGCAGAAACAGTTGCAAAAACTGGCTGAGGTTATTTCCGTGCGTAATCTTACGCGCGAAGGCAATACGGTTGAGCGTTATCTGAAGCTTATTAAGGTTAAAGCGCCTGTTTCAAAGCGTCCGAGTATTTTCCAGACGGCGGAAGTTTTCCGCTGCCGCGTTGTGGATATAGGCGCAGATACAATTTCTTTTGAAGTAACAGGTTCGGAGTCAAAGGTTGAAGCCTGTCTTGCGGCCCTGGAACCTTACGGCATAGTTGAAACCGCGGGGAGCGGGCAGGTGTCGCTTGCAAGAAGCGGGCTGAAAAGCAATAAAGACAAATAACGTGTGATTTCACACAAAAAATAATGAGCATTTTTTAAATGCATTTCAAAACAAAGGAGTGTTGTACAATGGCAGCAAAAGCATATTACGACCGCGATGCAGACCTTAATTTTCTTAACGGAAAGACCATAGCCGTTCTCGGCTACGGAAGTCAGGGTCACGCGCACGCACAGAACCTTCGCGACAGCGGGGCAAAGGTTATTATCGGACTTCGCCCGACAAGCAAATCGGCAGAAGTCGCGAAAAACGACGGGTTTGAAGTCTACACGGTTGCAGAAGCATCAAAACTTGCAGATGCAATAATGTTCCTTATCCCTGACCATCTTCAGGCAGCAGCCTACAAAGCAGAAGTGGCGCCGAACATGAAAGAAGACGCAATTCTTATGTTTGCACACGGTTTTGCAATTCATTTCGGGCAAATTCAGCCGGGTGCCAAACATGACGTTGTTATGGTTGCGCCCAAAGGCCCCGGACATATTGTCCGCCGCACCTATACTGAAGGACAGGGTGTTCCCTGCCTTATCGCAGTCCAGCAGGATGCTTCCGGACATGCCAAGGATTTTGCTCTCGCCTATGCTTCAGGTATCGGCGGAGGCCGCGCAGGAGTTATTGAAACAACGTTCCGCGAGGAGACGGAAACAGACCTTTTCGGCGAACAGGCAGTGCTTTGCGGCGGTGTTTGCGAACTTATGAAACAGGGTTTCAATACGCTTGTCGAAGCCGGTTATCAGCCGGAAATGGCATATTTTGAATGTATGCACGAAATGAAGCTTATCGTTGACATGATCAACGAAGGCGGTATGAGCTGGATGCGCTACTCCATTTCAGATACGGCAAAATACGGCGATATGATTACAGGACCAAAGATTATCAACGAACAGTCACGCAATGCCATGAAAGAAGTTCTGAAAGACATTCAGGACGGTACTTTTGCACGCGACTGGCTGCTTGAAAACCAGTCAGGCAGACCGCGCATGAAGGTTTGGACAAAGGCAATCCGCAAGGAACTTCACGAAAAAGTCGGACAGCAGCTCCGCTCAATGATGCCCTGGATGGCAAAGAAAGAAGCACCGGAATATTAATTTTACTTTTTACTTTGCGGAAGCCGTTTCCGGCTTCCGCAAAACTCAAGGTTTCGCAGCTCAGAATTTGCATAAGACATTGAAAATTAAACTGTATTATGGTTTCTAATATAAATTCTTTAAAATATAAAGTCAGGGAGTGTGGAAAATGGGTGAAAAATTGACCGGAGCGCAGATACTTGTAAAATCGCTTGAAGCCGAAAAGGTGAGCACAATTTTCGGGCTGCCCGGCGGACAGGTTATACCGCTTTACAACGCACTTTACGATGCAAAATTCAACAATATTCTTGTACGCCACGAGCAGGCGGCAGCGCATGCTGCCGACGGTTATTCGCGTGCAAGCGAAAGAGCCGGCGTCTGTATAGCGACTTCAGGCCCCGGCGCTACAAATCTTGTCACCGGAATCGCAACTGCCTACATGGATTCGGTGCCTCTGGTTGCCATTACCGGTCAGGTGCCTGTCACAGTTCTTGGCACTGACGCTTTTCAGGAAGCGGACATTATAGGCGGGACAATGTCCTTTATCAAGCACAGTCTGCAGATACACAATCCGAATGATATTCCGGCAGTGATAAAGAAAGCTTTTTACATTGCTTCTACCGGCCGTCCGGGTCCTGTGCTTGTTGATCTGCCCTCCAACGTTCAGACGGCAGAGGGTGAATTTGTGTGGCCGAGGAAGCTCGCGCTTCCCGGTTACCATCCTGACGAGCTGAATAATCTGGACAAGCTTGACGAAGCGGTTTCCAGTCTTGAAAAAGCAAAACGCCCCGTTATTTACGCAGGCGGTGGTGTTCTTCGGTCGCATGCTTCAAAACAGCTTTCGGCAATAGCCAAACAGCTCAACGCGCCTGTGGTAACAACGCTTATGGGCAAGGGCTCGCTTCCCGAATCACATCCGCACGTTCTCGGCATGGCAGGAATGCACGGCACTCCTGTATCAAACCGCGCTCTTCAGGCAGCGGACGTAATCCTTGCAATAGGCACGCGTCTCAGCGACAGAACGACAGGCAGCGCAGAAAGTTTTGCCCCGAAGGCAAAAATTATTCATATTGACAGAGACCCTGCGGAAGTCGACAAACGCATTGTTACCGACATTTGGCTTATCGGTGATGCCGGAAAAATTCTCGGCACGCTTTCAAAAGCGCTTACCGCAAAAATCCCTGAAAGGAAAGAATGGTACACATTCCTTGACAAAATAAAAAAGAAAGAACCTATGCCGCAACAGGCTTTTCCCGGTGCGGTAACGCCGTGGCAGGTGCTTGAAACGCTTAACGAAGTTACCAAGGGCGATATTACGCTCACGACCGAAGTCGGACAGCACCAGATGTGGGCAGCGCAGTATTTCCGTGTGGAAGAACCCAACCATTTCATAACCTCCGGCGGACTCGGCGCCATGGGCTTTGGTTTCCCTGCGGCTATGGGAGCCCATTTTGCAAGACCCGACAGGCCTGTGGTCTGCATAGCGGGCGATGGAAGCTTTATGATGAATATACAGGAACTGGACACCTGCGCGCGTTACAATATCCCCGTAAAGGTATTTGTTTTCAACAATTCATGTCTCGGTATGGTTCGCCAGTGGCAGGAACTGTTCTACGATAACCGCTATTCCTCAACGCTTTATCCGCGGGATCCTGACTTTGTTAAAATTGCGGAAGGCATGGGCGCAAGCGGTTTGCGCGTTGAAAAACCGGAGCAGGTTGAGGGCGCGATAGAAAAAGCGCTGAAAATTGACGGTCCTGTGGTTGTTGATTTCAAAATTCCTCAGGAAGCATGCGTGTTCCCGATGGTTCCTTCAGGCGGATGCATCAGCGATATGATATTCTCAAAATAGGGTTGTTTCTTTGCCAAAGCAGTATTTGGCAAAATCCGCAATATAAATTATTGACAGAAAGAGGCTCATAAAAATGATCAGCGATCAGGCAAAAAAAGGTTTTCAGAGAGCACCGCACCGTTCGCTTTTAAAAGCTGCAGGTTACACTGACTGGGAAGTTGACCGTCCGTGGATAGGCATAGCCAATGCTTACAATGCGATAATTCCGGGACACGTGCATCTCCGCCAGCTAACCGAAGCGGTAAAAGCGGGAATTTACGCAGCCGGAGGACTTCCGATAGAATTTCCCGTAATAGGCGTCTGCGACGGTATCGCAATGAACCATGAGGGAATGAAATTTTCGCTGCCCAGCCGCGAGCTCATAATGGATTCAATCGAAGTTATGGCGAAAGCTCACGCCTTTGACGGGCTTGTACTTATACCGAACTGCGACAAAATAGTTCCGGGTATGGCGATGGCGGCAGCCAAACTTAACATTCCGTCCGCAGTAGTCTCCGGAGGCCCCATGATGACGGGAAAGCTGCGCGGGAAAACGCTTGACCTCAACAGTGTATTTGAAGCGGTAGGAAGCTGCTCGGCAGGCAAAATCAGTGAAGACGAACTCCATGCCGTTGAGGCAAACGCCTGCCCGGGATGCGGAAGCTGCTCCGGAATGTTCACCGCCAATACAATGAACTGCATGATGGAAGTTCTCGGACTTGCGCTTCCCGGCAACGGAACAATTCCTGCCGTTCATGCAAGCCGCATCCGCCTCGCAAAAGACACAGGCAGGGCGGTAATGAAAATGATAGAGAAAAATATCCGCCCGCGCGACATACTTACAGAGCAGGCGTTTGAAAACGCCGTTGCCGTTGATCTTGCACTCGGCGGTTCTACAAACACAACGCTTCATCTCCCTGCAATCGCATGGGCAGCAGGACAGAAAATTACGCTTGACCTTTTCAACACTCTCGGAGAAAAAATTCCTCACGTCTGCTCAATGAGCCCCGGCGGGGCTTCGCATCTTGAAGACCTGTGGCAGGCGGGGGGCGTTCAGGCGCTTATGAAACAGCTGCTTGACGCAGGGCTTATCCACGGGGAACCGATTACGGTTACGGGAGAAACCGTTGCTGAAAACGTTAAAGACTGCAAGGTTGCCGACACGGAAACAATACGCCCGCTGGATAATCCGTATCATGCAAAAGGCGGACTTGCCTTTATGAAAGGCACGCTTGCGCCTCTCGGAGCCATTGTCAAACAGGCAGCCGTTGCGCCTGAAATGCTGGTGCA
>JAUNNW010000069.1 GCA_030531285.1 Synergistaceae bacterium
GCCGAGCCTTTTTAAATTCGAGAGTGAAGTTTATTTCTTCACTCTCGTTTTTTTTGTAACGTTTTTGCTTGCACTGCGGGCTTGATTATGTTATCGTTATGCTACGCTAAAGTGATGCAGTAATTGTATTGCTCACTCTATACAGGGGGGAACAACATATGAAAAAAGCAGCAGCAATAATTCTCGTGCTCGCAGTCGTTTTCTGCGGCTGGTATTTTGTTTCAAACAAAGCGGCAACGGAAGCGCCGCAGGCAGCACAGAACACACAGTCATCCGGCCAGATAATCATCAAGGTTGGCTCTATCGACTCCGATTCACACCCGACAATTCAGGCGATGAACAAACAGTTCAAGGAACCGCTTGAAAAGCTTTCAAACGGCAGAATTAAAGTTGAAATCTATCCGAACGCTCAGCTTGGCGGCGACCGTGAAATGAGCGAAGCGGTCCAGATGGGGACGCTGCAGATGGCAATTCCTGCAACGTCACCGCTCGCAGGCTTTGACAAACGCGTCCAAATCGTTGACATTCCCTATCTCTTCTCAAGCAGGGAAGCAGCATTTGAAGGCATTGACGGCGAGTTGGGTAAAACGCTCAACGGATATCTTGAATCAAAAGGCTTTGCGGTTCTCGGCTACCTTGAAAACGGTATGCGCCACGTCACGAACAGCAAACGCCCGATCTACACGCCGGAAGACATGAAAGGCATCAAAATCCGCACTATGGAAAACCCGATGCACATAGCTTATTTCAAACAGGTCGGCGCAAACCCGACACCAATGAGCTGGGGCGAACTTTACACGGCATTGCAGCAGAAAACTGTTGACGCTCAGGAAAACCCGTACGCGCTTATCGTTGACGGCAAATTCTTTGAAGTCCAGAAATATGCCTCTGAAACGGGACACGTTTTCTCGTTCGAACTTATTATTGCAAACAAGAAGTTTATGGAAGGTCTCCCGAAAGATTTGAAAGAACTTGTCGAAAAATGCGCAACGGACGCCTGCCTCGCACAGAGAAAAGTTATGGCTGAGCAGGAAGAATCCTTCAAACAGCAGTGCATCAAAGCCGGTATGAAATGCAATACGCTCACACCGGAGCAGAAAAAAGCATTTATCGCCGCTTCGGAACCTGTCTACAAACAGTTTGAAGCCGAACTTGGCAAGGAAATTATGGAGATTGCAAGGAAAGTCCAGAAGTAATTACATTTGCGATTTCGTGCGCTCCCGTATAGGGAGCGCACTGTTTGGCTTAGAGGTGCAGCACAATGACGATAAAAAAGTTTCTTGACAATTTTGAAGAATATTTCTGCGTGTGGACTCTTATCTTTATGACAATAATTGTCTTCCTGCAGGTTATCATGCGCTACGTTTTTGCCAACTCTCTTTCCTGGAGCGAAGAACTGGCGCGCTTTATATTTCTGTGGCTTTCGTGGATAGGCGCAAGCTACGCCGTGAAAACGAGAGACCATTTCAGGGTCGAAATGTTCGCAGACATGATCAAAGGCAAAAAGCGTGTGCTGTTTGAATATTTTGTCCTTATCGTGTGGTTTGTATTCAGCCTTCTGCTTGTGTGGTACGGTACAAAACTGCTTATATTCCTGAACGCTACTGGGCAGGTTTCCGCGGCAATGGATATTCCGATGACATGGCCGTATGCCGCTGTTCCTGCCGGCTGTCTGCTCATGTGTGCAAGGCTTGTCATTGAAATTTACAAGCTGCACAAAGGCATTTACAACCCTGCAACGAAAAAGGAGGAGAAAGCGTAATGGAAGGCGTTATCCTCTTTGCCATTCTGATATTTACGATAGCCCTCAGCATTCCAATAGGCATTACTTTGGGGCTTTCGACTGCCATATCAATGGCTCTCACATCGAACATCCCGATGGAAATGCTTGCGCAGAAAGCGGTTACAGGCCTTGATTCCTTCCCGCTGCTTGCGATACCGTTCTTTATTCTTGCAGGCGCGCTCATGTGCAACGGCGGAATTTCGCGCCGTCTGGTGAACTTTGCGGACGCGCTTGTCGGATTTATAACCGGCGGACTGGCAATGGTCACGGTTCTCGCCTGCATGTTCTTCGCGGCAATTTCGGGAAGCGGACCTGCAACGGTTTCCGCAATCGGCTCCTTTATGATACCGTCAATGGTGGACAGAAAATACGACCCTTCGTTCGCGGCGGCTATATCGGCGGCGGCCGGCACTATAGGCGTTATCATTCCCCCGAGCATTCCTTTTGTAATCTACAGTATAGTCGCTCAGTGCTCAATAGGCGACATGTTTATAGCGGGCATAGTTCCGGGCATAATAATAGGGCTTGCTCTCATGACGGTCTGCTACTTTACGGCGAAAAAAAACAACTATTCCTACGTTTCAAAGCCGCCTACGCTTAAGCACGTATGGGAAACCTTCAAAGAAGCAATATGGGCGCTGTTTGTCCCCGTGATAATACTCGGCGGCATATACGGAGGCATATTCACGCCGACGGAGGCAGCGGTTGTAGCGGTTGCTTACTCAATTTTCGTAGGAAAATTTATATACAAAGAGCTTGACTTCAAAACGCTCTACGAATGTTTCCGTCAGGCTGCGCTGATAAACGGAGCGACAGAATTTATGATAGGGCTTTCGATGGCGTTCGGCGCATATCTTGCAATGGCGCAGATACCGGCGCACATTGCGGCGTGGATGCACACGATGACAGGCAGTCCGATGCTTCTGCTGCTTGAGATAAATATATTCCTGCTTATCATAGGCTGCTTTGTTGACAATATCGCCGCTGTTATAATACTTACGCCGATACTTCTGCCGGTTGTCAAAGCAATAGGCATAGACCCCATACATTTCGGCCTGATAATCACAGTCAACCTTGCCTGCGGTTTTATTTCGCCGCCGTACGGCATAAACCTGTTTGTTGCTACTGCGATATCCGGCGTCAGCATAGAAAAGATATCCAAAGCGATACTTCCTTCATTCATTGTCATGGTGCTCTGTCTCATGCTGTTCACCTACTATCCGCCGCTGACAATGGGGCTTCTGCACCTTATGGGAAAATAAAAATCAGTAAACTGTGCGCCTTGCGCGCACAGTTTGTTGTGCTAAAATAAAGACAGCGAATTACGAGAGGTGAACGTTATGAGCAGACATACGATAATAACGATAGGACGCGAAAGCGGAAGCGGCGGACTTGAAGTAGGACAGAAGCTTGCCGCGCTGCTCGGTGTAAAATGCTACGACAAAGAAATACTGACGGAAGCCGCGAAAGCCAGCGGCTTTGCAGAACAGGTGCTTAAAGAATACGACGAAAAATCAAAGACAAGCATGTTTTTCGGCTGGACGCTCGGCTTAAGTACCGCAGGCACAAATCTGCCTCTGGGAACGCAGCTCTACCTTGCGCAGTTCCAGGCAATCAGGGAAATGGCCGCGCAGGGGCCCTGTGTTTTTGTCGGCCGCTGCTCAGACTACGTGCTGAAAGACACAGACTGCAACCTTGTCAACGTCTTTATCCACGCATCTCCTGAAGTGAGAATGGAACGCGTAGCGGCAAGAAGAGGAATATCGCTGCAAGAAGCGGAGGAATACAATCGCAAAACGGACAAAGACCGCGCAAGCTATTACAGCTATTATACAGACCACAAATGGGGAAGAATAGAGAACTACGACATAGTAATAGACAGCAGCAAAATTACGATTGACGAAACGGTTCAGCTGCTTGTACAGTATCTGAAATTGAGAGAGGCAAATATCAAATAAGAAATATGAAAATGCGGAGTCCGGACTGTCGTCTTTGATGACCGCATTGGAAAGTATTTCGGGCATACGCCCTTTGAGCTCACTCACTGCGTTCGTTTGAGTTATTAGTCTTAAGAACTGACTGCTCAAGTGAACAAAGAGAACGAACTAGATTATTGCGTCTGCATACGCAAAAAACTCCGGAAAAAATCCGGAGTTTTTTGTGTGCCTGATACTGCTTAAATGTCTTCGATGGGAAAGACTTTGCCGGGGTTCATAATGCCATTGGGGTCCAGCAGCTTTTTGATCGAAAGCGTAAGGCTGTATTCGTCCGGCTCGCAAAGCTCCTTGTAGTGTGCAGTGCGTGTCAGACCGACGCCGTGTTCGCCTGAAAGCACGCCGCCGAAGCTCTTTGCGAGCTTGAAAATATCGCAGACGACCTTTTCTGCCAGCGCTTCCCATTCGCTGTCGGTAAGACCTTCTTTTCTTGCGATTGTCGGGTGCAGGTTGCCATCGCCCGCGTGCCCGAAATTGACAATCTTGACGCCGTATTTATCGCCGATTGCGTAAATTTCCCTGCAGAACGCCGCGATTTCCGAAACCGGAACAACCGTATCCTCGTCAATATGAGTCGGGTCTGTAACGCGGAGAGCCTCGTCAATGTGCGAGCGGACAGACCAAAGTTTGTCGCGCATTTCGTCATTTTCTGCGACAAAAATATTCATTGCGCCGCCGTCAACGCATACACTGCCTGCCTTCTCTGCTATTGCAAGAGTCAGTGCTTCATCAGTTCCGTCAAACTCTATCAGCAGAGTCGCGCCAACGCCATCTATCGGAAGCTTTGCGCCCAGGAAATTGCACGACGCCTCGTAGCAATAGCGGTCAATAAACTCTGTTGCCGAGGGAACTACGCCGACCTTCGTAATCACTTGAGGAACAGCGGCTATCGCGTCGTCTGTATTTTTGAAAAGAGCAAGCAGCGCCTTCCTGTATTTCGGAACGGGCTGCAGCTTGACGATAATCTTTGTTACAAAACCAAGAGTGCCTTCGGAACCTATGAAAAGCTCCTTGAGATTAAAGCCGGTGACGTTTTTCATGAGCTTTCCGCCGAGCTGCAAAATCTCGCCTGTTGCGGTGACAACCTCAAGCCCGAGCACGTGGCGCATTGTGACGCCGTACTTCAGCGCCATGCCTCCGCCTGCGTTTTCGGCAATATTCCCGCCGATGTGGCATTCATCAACGCTCATCGGATAACCGCAGTACCAAAGTCCGTATTTGTTCGCCTCGGCGTTGATGTGCGCTGTTACGACACCGGGCTGTACGACCGCCAGAAGATTCTGCCGGTCTATTTCAAGAATTTTGTTCAGCCTGTCATCGCATATCGTAATGCCGCCGCAGACAGGAATGGAGCCTCCTGAAAGCCCTGTACCTCCGCCGCGCGGTGTAACGGGAATGACATTTTCATTCGCCAGTTTCAAAATCTGCGAAACCTCTTTGGCGCAGCCCGGAGCAACGACGACGTCCGGTTTGCTGTATCTTGCCTCCGTGAGCACGGAAGTCTCGTCGTGCGAACAGTCGGCAATTTTGCCGCCCTCCGTCCAAACGTTCTGTGCGCCGCAAATTTCGCGCAGTTTGGCAATTATACCGTCAGTAACCTTGTTGTACTTTCTCATGGATATCAACTCTTCCTGTCAGTGTGGTGTTATTTTACTACGGTGAAGGATAAAAGGCAAGGCGGAAGGCAGCGATGCTTCCGTTCGGAAAAAGCCGCGTATGCGGCTGTCCGGCTAAAAAAAATGTGCCATACGGCGGCGGGCGTGGTATAATTCCGTTGTATAATTCAAATTTTCACAATTTGCAAGGAGTGACGGACAAAATGGCAACCAAAGTTACATTCCCGAACGCAAGAATGGCGTCAATACCCATGTCAGGCGGCATCCGCGAAATACTTTCCCGTGCTAACGTGCTTGAAACTGAGGGAAAAAAGATTATTCACATGGAAATCGGACGCCCCGATTTCGATTCCCCCGCGTCTGCGAAAGACGCTGCGATACGCGCGCTTCAGAACGGCGACGTGCACTACACGGACATGGGCGGCACGCAGGAACTCCGCGAAGCAGTAGCCGCCAAATACAAACGCGTCAACAACATGGACGTCAACCCTGACAAAAACATAGTAATAACGGTCGGCGCAATCGAAGCTCTGACGGCGACTCTCCTCACGCTCTGCGAGCCCGGCGACGAAATAATCCTTCCCGCGCCTTATTTTTCAGCGTACGCAGACCAGATGGCAATCGCGCAGGTCAAACTTGTCCCCGTTATGACAAACATGGAAGACAATTTCGAGCTTCGTCCGGAGGCGCTTGCGAAAGCAATCACGCCGAAAACGAAAGCAATCCTCATCAACACGCCCAACAATCCATGCGGCGCAGTCTACACCAGAGAAAACCTCGAAGCAATAGCTGAAATTGCTATAGAAAACGATCTCTGGGTACTCTCCGACGAGCCGTACGAAAGCTTCCTCTACGAAGGCGAACACGTCAGCATCGCAAGTCTTCCCGGAATGGCAGAGCGCACGGTCACGCTCTCGGCAGCGTCAAAAACGTGGTCAATGACAGGGTGGCGCGTCGGCTGGATAATCTGTCCGGACGCAATGCGCCCTTATGTCAATAAATGCCACCAGAACCTTACGACGTGCGCAACGGCATTCGCACAGGCAGGCGTCGCTGAAGCCTTCCGCAGCGCTGATGAAGACGTCAAAACGATGGTCGCCGAATACAAACGCCGCCGCGACATGGTAATGAGCTGGTTCGCGAAAATCGATGCATTTGACTATGTCGTTCCGAAAGGTGCCTTCTACGCCTTCCCGAGCATTAAAAAACTTAATACAGACGGCTTTACGTTCTGCTCGTGGCTGCTTGAAAACGCCGGCGTTTCAACAGTTCCCGGCGAAGTATTCGGCTGCCCCGGACACATCCGCCTTGCATACTGCAGAGACTACGACTATCTCGAAGAAGGAATGGAAAGAATCAAAAACGCGGTGGAAAAACTGTAGGAGCGAGGTATTAGTTCGGGCTGCGCCCTTTGAATTCACGCACTGCGTTAGTTTGAGTTATGAGTTTTAAGAACTAACTGCTCAAGTGAGCAAAGCGAACGAAATCAAGGCTGAATGACAGCACTCAGATAAAAAATGAGCGAACGCATGACGCGCAAATAAAACTCCGGAGAAATCCGGAGTTTTTGTGCGGATAAAACGCGAACGCGTGCTGCGCTACTTCTTCGCCATAACGGCGAAAAAAACGAGAGGCTCGGTGCTGCTTGTGTTTCTGAGTGCGTGCGACATTCCCTTGTGGGTGACGAAAACATCGCCCGGCAGAGCAGGGCACTCGCCCCCGCCGTATTCAAAAATTCCTTCGCCGGAGAAAATCGCGTACACCTCTTCGTCATCGACGTGCGTATGAAGACCTATGGTCGCCTTGGGCTCCAGCTCCATCCTGTTTGCTGCCGTAAAAGCCATACCCTCGATAACCGGTGCGCAGAACGCTTTTGCGCTGCCCTCTCCGCCTCTCATATTACTTCTTGTTTCAAAATCATCACACTGTTTAATCAACGGCATAAAAATCACTCCCTGTATGATATGCTTTGGTATGTAAAGTTATTCAAAATAACTCTGAAATTATAACACAAAGAACGGCTTGGGATTTATAAAAATCTCCCAAGCCGTTTT
>JAUNNW010000174.1 GCA_030531285.1 Synergistaceae bacterium
AACCGCTGGAAACGGCAATACCTTCCGCGTCCATAAGCAGAAGCATGCCCTCGCCTTCAACGTGGCGCACGCAGACGCTTGCGTGATACGGCAGACGGCTTTCGCGGTCGCCCGTAACGATAAGCTCAGGAATTCTCTCAAGCAGACCTTCAATAAGTTTGTCGCGCAGACGTCTCTCATTGTCAATGCTGCCGGATGCAAGCCGCTCTTTCGCAAGTTCCGCAGCCTTGCCAAAACCGACTATGCCCGCAGTATTTTCGGTGCCTGCGCGAAGACCGAACTCCTGTCCTCCGCCATGCACAAGGCTTGCAAGTTTCAGGCCTCTGCGGATATAAAGGGCGCCAACGCCTTTTGGGCCGTACATCTTGTGCGCAGACATGGACATCATGTCTATATTCAGTTTTTCGACGTCTATATCAACGTGTCCTGCTGCCTGAACGGCATCCGTATGGAAGAGGACACCGCGTCTGCGGCAGATCTCTCCAAGCTGCTGAATTGGCTCTATTGTTCCTATCTCATTGTTGCCGAACATAACGGAAACAAGAAACGTCTCAGGGCATATCGCATCGTTCAGCGCTTCGGGGCTGATCAAACCTTTGCTGTCAACAGGCAGAACAGTTGAACGGAAACCGAAGTTTTTGCACAGCCACTCAATAGTGTGAAGCATGGCGTGATGTTCTATTGCGCTTGTTATTATGTGATTTCTCGTCTTGTCCTTCAGCGCAAAAGCAATGCCCTTTACCGCAAGATTGTCCGCCTCGCTGCCGCCGCCCGTGAAAACGATATCCTGCGGCCTGGCGTTGATAAGCGCTGCCAGCTGCGAGCGCGCCTTGTCAACCGCCGCACGCGCATCCCTGCCGAAACTGTGAAGGCTGTTGGGATTGCCGTAAGCCTCGCTGAAAAACGGCAGCATCTCTTTCAAAACAGCGTCGTCAACCTTCGTAGTAGCCGAATTATCCAGATAAACCTTTCTCATTTTATTGCCTCCGTAACAGATTTATTGGTTATTTTTCTTACATCCTGCGCACAATGCGGCGCGTTTTTTCTGCTCGTTCACCAAATCAGCCAAAGTAGTGCCGTCGTACACCTGCTCCAAAGCAATCCTTGCTTTTTCCCACAGCGGATGAAAAACGCAGTCGTCGGAAAAAGCGCACAAATCATTGCCGGGCGCAACACATTCCACAGGGGCAAAAGGCCCCTGCACAAAGCGGATGACTTCGCCGACCGTTATATCCGAAGCAGGCTTTGCAAGCGAGTAGCCTCCGTCTTTGCCGCGCGAAGAAGATACAAAACCGCCGCTTTTCAGATTGTTCAGGATATTCTCCAAAAAACGCACAGGAATTCTCTGAGCTTCCGCGACAGCATCAATTTTGCACGGCTCACCGGAATTTTTAACGGCAAGTTCGAAAAGAGCCCTCAACGCGTACTGACACTTCTGATTTATCGACACCAAATTCACCATCCCTACCAAAGTAGTGTAGATTATAAAACAAAATGAGAGTAAGTCAAGAGGAAATACATCATAAAAACTATTTCTTATCTTTTCTTATCTTT